>NZ_CAXSQB010000006.1:0-16198 GCF_964239415.1 Clostridium sp. ATCC BAA-442
CTCTCTGGCTCGGGCTGTCGCCGCCGAGGCCGAGCAGGACAGCACCCGCCGCCACGACCGCCGGGAGAGGCCGAGGGAGCACGGCGGGGCGGGCGAAGCCCGACGGGGGAGGGCGCAGGGCGGCGGAGCGGCCCGAAGCGCCCCCCGGAGGGGCCGACGGGGCCGAGCACACCGCAGAAGCCCCGGCCCGCAGGACGGGGCGACCGCACCGGGGGGGCCCAGAGGGCCGCCCCCGACACGCGGCCCGACGGGCCCGGGGCCCCGGGGCGGCTCCATGCCAGCCCGGGTAACTGCCGGGCTCCCGTCAACCGGGAGGGGGCCGCAGGCCCTACTTGATATTAGGACATTATTCCGTCAGGGGGGGAGGGGCTGAACCATGGCAAAGCTTACGGGCACAGGGGTTTCCGGCTCCGACATCTTCTGCACGGCCCGCGTCAAATCCTACCCGGGGGGTCGCTGTGAGGCCCTGGTCTGCGATAAGGCCATCTTCGGCGGCTCCGGCTGGGAGGCCCGCCAGGGCTCCCGGGTCAAGGAGTCCAGGGCCAAGGACGGCGGCCACGACGTGGCCCGGGCCGTCCGCCGCGCCCGGGCCCAGGTGCGGGACATCGCCCTGTGCACCCCCTTCCGGTGGTTCGTCACCCTCACCCTCGACCCGGCCCGGGTGAACCGCTACGATGTCCGGGAGGTCACCCGGCACCTCAACCACTGGCTGGACAACCAGGTCAGGCGGAAGGGCCTGGCTTACGTCCTGGTGCCGGAGCGGCACAAGGACGGGGCTATCCACTTCCACGGCTTCTTCAACGACGCGCTGGAGGCCAGGGACAGCGGAACTGTCTCCCTGCCCGGCCAGAAAGCCCCCAGGAGGCCCAGGAGCGCCCGCCAGCGGGCCAAATGGCTGGAGGACGGGGGGAAACCCGTCTACAACCTTCCCGGCTGGTCTTGGGGCTTCACGACGGCCATAGAGCTGTACGGCGAGTACGACCGGGCCGTCAGCTACGTCTGCAAGTACATCGGCAAGGAGCTGGCCCCGTCACCAAATGGTGACGGCCTGGAGCCGCAGAAGATTGGGGGCCGCTGGTACTACTCCGGCGGGGCCCTGGGGCGGCCCCAAGTCACCTACGCCGAGCTGGACTTCCGCCAGGCCGAGCAGGAACCGGGGGCCTACCGCTTCGATCTGCCCCAGGCGGGTATCAGCTTCGTCCAGTTCCAATTCCAGGCGAAAGGGGGTGAAAACAGTGGGGAACCCGTCGGAAAAGTTGCTGGAAGTCAATCTGAGGTGCCCATGGTGGGAGCTGTGCGACAGCCGCCGCTGCTGGGCCTGCGTCCAGGCCTGCGCGGAGCGCAGGGCGGCGGCCCGTGAGGCGGTAATCGAACGTCTGTTCGATGCCATGGAAGAACAGTGGGAGCAGGAGGCCTTGGACTACTGGCTGTAAAGGAAAGGAGTTTTACAGGATGAAGTGGGAAGAGTTGGCATACAGCTTGCTAGAGGCCAGGCCCAACGATGCGGTCAAACTGGCCCTAGCCGTGGCGGAGGGGAAGCCCCCCAACTTGAAGGGGGCCGATCTCCGCGCCCTGGTGGAGCTGGAGGTCAAGCCCGGCGGCGGGGTCCGGGTGGAGCTCATGGACAAGGGCGCGGCCCTCGGGGCCATCCTCAAGGCGGGCCTCCCGCAGGACGGCGACCCGGAGGCCGTGGCAAGCTTCTTCGCCGCCCTCCAGGGGGCCGCCGGAGGGGAGCCTGCATCTGGAGACGATGGAAAAAACTAGCGCCCTCAAACAGCGGAACTAATTTCTGGAAATATGCAACCGTTTGGTTGGATTTCGGGCGCATTTTACAGATTCAGGAAAGTTCAATGGGCCCCAGGGGGCCCGCTCCGGCGGGCCTCCGGGGGCAGGCGGAGGGCCTTTACCCCCGCTGAAAGATAAGGGGTTGATTTACACTTGAAAACCGATTACCTGCTTCACCGCGAGGTGGGGCACGTCCTGGCCGCGCTTATGCCTCAAAACAGGCTCATTGCCCGGGTCTGTTTACACACCGGACTGCGGGTGGGGGATGTCGTATCCCTTCGGACACAAGATATTGGGCTCCAAATGATGGTCACAGAAGCCAAGACGAAGAAGCGCCGGAGGGTGGGCCTCACGGCCTCGCTCCTGGCCGCCATCCGGGCCCAGGCCGGGCCCGAATGGGCGTTCCCGGGCAAGCGCCCGGGCACCCACAAGACCCGGCAGGCCGTCTGGGCCGACGTGAAGCGCGCCGCCAGGGCGTTCCGGCTCCCGCAGAACGTCGCGCCCCACAGCCTCCGCAAGGTCTACGCCGTCGAACTCCTGGAGCGCTACGGCGACATCCAGCGCGTCCAGCGGGCCCTGAACCACAGCTCGATCGAAACCACCCTTATCTATGCCATGGCTGACAAGCTTCTCGACGCCAAGCTCAAGCAGGCCAAGCGCCGCAAACGGCCCGCTTGACCAGCCACCACAGGCGTGGTAAACTGGGGGGAGTTCTTCGAGAGGGGGGTATATCTCCAACTCAACAAAATAAAAATTTTGTTGAGTTGGAGGGGGGATTTGAACACAAATGACTACCGTCTGACGGCTCCGCCGGTTCTGCGGGACTTTCTGGTGTATCATGAGACCATTCAGGGTCACTCCAGAAAAACGGTGGATGAATACTACCTGGATCTGCGCAACTTCTTCCGCTATGTGAAAATCGAAAAAGGCAAAGCGCCACGTACCGCCGAGCTGGATGAAATTCCGATTGACGACGTGGATCTGGACCTGGCCAGGTCTGTCACGCTGAGCGATGTCTACTCCTACATGAATTACCTGAGCCGTGACCGGGCCAAGCACGCCAACAGCCCCTCCACCGGCTATGGTTTGGAGGCCACCGCCCGGGCCCGAAAAATCGCCGCCATCCGCTCGTTCTATAAGTATCTCACCAGCAAGGCAAAATTAATCAGCGAAAATCCCATGCAGGATCTGGACTCCCCCCGGCTGAAAAAATCGCTGCCCCGCTACCTCAGCCTGGATGAGAGCATCCAGCTTCTGGAGGCCGTGGACGAGCCCAATCAGGCGCGGGACTACTGCATTTTGACGCTGTTTCTCAACTGCGGGTTGCGAATTTCAGAGTTAGTCTCCCTTAATATAACAGATGTTCGAGAGGAACAGCTCCGTGTTCTGGGCAAGGGCAACAAGGAGCGCATGATCTTCCTCAACGAGGCCTGCCGCGCGGCGCTGGATGACTGGCTGGAGGAGCGCAGCCGTCAGGCTGCGGCCGACCCGAACGCCCTGTTCCTGACCCGCACCCATACCCGTATGACCAAGGATGCGGTGCACTATATGGTCAAACAGCGCCTCAAAAAAGCCGGGTTGGATGCCTCTCTCTATTCCAGCCATAAGTTGCGGCACACCGCGGCCACTCTCATGCTGCAGAATGGTGTGGACGTGCGCACGCTTCAGGAGGTGTTGGGACACGAAAACCTGAACACAACCCAGATCTATACTCATGTGGACAACGAAAATCTGCGCTCGGCGGCCAAGGCGAACCCGCTGGGACGAATGAAGAAGAAATCCACCCCCATCCCCCCTGGAAAATAGAAATAGGAGGCCTCTCTCTTTGAGAGCGGCCTCCTATTTCTATTCCTCACCTGTCCTCTTCCATGTCCCCTGTCCAAGCAGTAAAAGCATGGGTATCATCGAGTAGTGGTAACGCCCCGCCACCTCGACCAGCATCTGTGCCAGGGTCAGCCCTAAGATATAGAGTGGTGCCAGCAATAGTAATCCTCTCTCTCTACTCCGCCACACCTGGACAGCACCCCCGATTGCCAGGAGAAATGCCGCATAATAGAAGCCATTGCAGAGCAGGGAGAAAAACTCCGTATGCCGCAGAACCGAGGCCGAATATCCCACGCAGGCATCGTCTGATCCCAGAAACGTGCGCAGTTTTTGCTTTAGGAGCTTTGAAAAGTCAATTTCTCCAGATAAAATTCGGGCCTCTGCATCGGCCAGAAGCTGTTCCTGTGTCCATTGAGCCGTTGCCCCAGGCTGGTCGCTGTATCCATACAGGCGGTCGCTGTCCTCCTGATTCCAGCGTCCTCCGGAGTCGGGATTGAAGCCAACCAATAGGCTGTACCCCGGCGTATGGGACGGCTCCTCCCCTATCCGTACCGAGAGCCGGGCATTCCAAACCGGCCCCAGAAGGACATAGGCCCCCAGCACACTGGCCATGCAGAGCCCCCACCATCTTCTCCAGTTCCGGGCAGCCAGCCGGTTCAGGTTCAACAGAGAGAGCCACAGAAGGAGCGCGATCAGCAGTATGGCCGCAATGGGGCGCACCCCGTTGACCCATCGCAGAAGAACGCCGCCCGCCGTGCCGGAGAGAACCCCCATCCAAAGCGGATACCCCTTTAGGGCGGCAGACCGCTCCGTCTCCGTCAAAAAGGACAGCACACCGAGAATAAGGGCAGTATAGAGAGGTTCCGATAGCACAAGGCTGTTATAGATGGTCTGAGATGGACACAGAGTCCAGAGCAGATAGGCCAGCGTAGCGGCCGGCAAGTGGAACCAGCGCAGGCACAGATGATACAAAAAACTGCCGGAGCAGACCGTCAGCAGTACATTGAGCACCGGAGCAAGCATGGGCTGTGGCCCCGACAGGCGAATAAACCAGCTCAGAAAATCGGCATATCCGAAAATATGGGGAAACAGGGCCATATACCGCCCGCCGTATACCGTTGTGCGCTCCGCAAGCGCATTGGCATATCCCCAAAAGACCGAGTAATCTCCCGCCAGGGGAACCCGTACCCTCCAGATCCAAAATACTTTGATTGCGGTGCAAAGTATGGTGAGAAGCAGCCAAAGCCGCAACGGCCCCAAATGTTCCAATCGTTTCGCGGCAGGTACACACAAGGCAGTATACAGAAAAAGCCCCAGCAGCGCCAGGGTAAATGCCTGGAGATACCGTTCCCCCTGAGATATGCCAACTGCCAGCGCCGAGACTGCCAGCGCAAAAAAGGCAGCCAGCATCAGCCTCTGCATGAGGCACGCGGTGCGGTTCAAGCGCAGGTCTTTTTGTCCCATTCCGACCACGCCCCCTTCTGCACGGTTATGCTTCCTCATAGTGGTTTGAAATAGTACAGGTTTATAAATGTCATTTTTCATTGCTTTTTCCAGGAAATATGATAAAATAGAGGGCGAAATTTCCCGGATTCCGGTTGTTCAAAAACCTGTACTTTTTCAAACACGCCTGAAAAACTCCCCTGTCCAAAGGTGGACAGGGGAGCGGTTTTTACATGCCGGGAAGAAGCGGTTCCTCACCGAGTTCCCGGTAGGCGCCCTGTATGTGCAGGAAGCGGATCTCCTGAAAATAATAGGTGCTCAGCGGTCGCCAGTCGGCGTCATAGGAGTGGGCGGCAATCAGGGTGTTCTGCAAAGTGGCTGGACGCCCGATCTCCACCACCACCGGAGTATGTCCAAATACATCCTTATTGAAGCGGAACTGGACAAAGTCTCCCGGCTCCAGCTCACTCAGCGTGGTAGAAATCCCAAAGGGTCCCGGGCTCGGCGTCTGACGGGTGATAAAGTCAAAAAAATACTCCACACCGGTCCAGGCCGGGGCCTTGTCGTTGGGATCCCGGTAAAACCAGCCGTAGACTGGGTCGAAGTTCATCACGCCCGTTCCGGCGTACAGGCACTGGGAGGCAAAATTGGTACAGTCGCCGCCGATCTCCTCGTAGTCATAGAAATCCGGATTTCGTCCGTAGGCCCACTGATGGGCATAGGCCACAGCGGCACGGCGGTCATAGGGTATCCGTTCCAGCATAGCGCTCTCCCCTTTCCACGCATCCTATGCAGCAGAACACAAAAAGGGCACCGGCTCTCCTTGAGAACCGGTGCCCCTTTTTATAATTGATCCGAATCGGGCCTGCTGCCGAGCATGGTAAGGAATTCCTCCTCGGTGAGCACCGGGATGCCCAGCTCCTGGGCCTTGCGCAGCTTGGAGCCCGCCGCCTCTCCGGCCACCACATAGGAGGTCTTCTTGGAAACAGAGCCGGACACTTTGCCGCCCTGAGCCTCGATCATCGCTCCGGCCTCGTCCCGGGTAAATCGCTCCAGCGTACCTGTCAACACAAAGATCTTCCCCGCCAGTTGGTCGCCCACCGGCTCCTCATGGCTTTCCAGATTCACCCCTGCTTCCCGCAGCGTGTCAATGAGGTGAATGCTCTGGGGGCTCTGGAACCACTGGAGCAGGCTTCGGGCCGTGATTCCGCCGATGTCGGGTACCGCAGTCAGTTCCTCTTCCGAGGCCGCCATCAGCGCATCCAGTGTGCCAAAGCGGGCGGCCAGCACCTTCCCCGCCTTCTGCCCCACCTGGCGGATGCCGAAGGCAAACAGCAGCCGGGACAGGTCATTGCCCTTGGACCGTTCAATGGCTGCAACGAGGTTTTCCGCGCTCTTTTTGCCCATGCGCTCTAACTGGGCCACATCCTCCGCATTGAGGTGGTACAGGTCGCCGGGCCCCTTGACCAGACCGGCGCCCACCAGATTCTCCACCACCGCGGGGCCCAGGCCCTCGATGTCCATGGCGTCCCGACTGGCGAAGTGGACCAAATGGCGCAGGAGCTGGGCAGGGCACTCTGCGCCGGTGCAGCGGATGTGGGCCCCATCCTCGTCGCGGGCTACTGGCGCGCCGCACACCGGGCACTGCTCCGGCAGGTGGTAGGGCTGCGTCCCCTCCGGGCGCTTCTCCTTCAGCACCTCCACAATCTCCGGAATGATCTCTCCCGCCTTCTGTACCAGCACAGTATCTCCGATGCGGATATCCTTTTCCGCGATGAAATCCTGATTGTGAAGGGTGGCGCTTGTGACGGTGGTGCCGGCCAGACGCACCGGCTCCACTACGGCCTTCGGCGTCAGCACGCCGGTACGCCCCACCTGAACCACAATGTCCACCACCCGGGACGGCTTCTGCTCCGGCGGATATTTGTAGGCCGCCGCCCAGCGGGGAAATTTCGCCGTGCTGCCCAGGGTTTCACGTTCTGCAAGGCTATTTACCTTTACAACCGCACCATCAATGTCAAAGGGGTAAGCCTCTCTGCCCTCCCCCATGGCCTTGATACGCTCCGCCGCCTCGGCAATCGTTTTACAGGTGTCATGTGGAATTACTTTAAAGTGCTGTTTCCGCAGGTATTCCAGGGTTTCTGAATGGGTCTGAAAGGTTTTTCCCTCTGCCCACTGGATGTTAAAAACCCGGATATCCAGTCCTCGGGAGGCCGCGATTTTAGGGTCTAGCTGCCGCAGGGAGCCGGCCGCGGCATTCCGAGGATTGGCGAACAAGCTCTCTCCTCTCAGTTCCCGCTCCTCGTTGAGCCGTTCAAAGCTCTTTTTTGGCATAAACACCTCGCCCCGCACAATCAGGGCGGGCAGGACCTCCGGCAGGCGCAGAGGGATGGAGGGAATGGTCCTCAGATTCTCTGTCACATCCTCCCCCACCTGTCCGTCGCCGCGGGTGGCGCCGCGCACAAAGAGGCCGTTTTCATACTCCAGCGCCACAGACAGGCCGTCCACCTTGGGCTCCACGTCGTATTCAACGCCCTCCGGCAGGGCCTCCTGCATCCGCTGATCGAACTCCTCCAGCTCCTCCACGGAGAACACGTCCTGAAGGCTCTCCAGCGGTATCCGGTGGCGCACCTCCTGGAAGCCGTCGGCCACCTTGCCCCCCACCCGCTGAGTGGGAGAATCGGGGGTAACCAGCTCCGGGTGGGCCGCCTCCAGCTCCTCCAGGCGGCGGAGTTTGTGGTCAAAATCGTAGTCGGACATGCTGGGGTTGTCCAGCACATAGTATTCATAGTTCGCCTGCTCCAGCTCCCGGCGCAGGCTCTGTATCTCCTGTTTCTCGTCCATATCGGACCTCCACTTGGAATCGTCGGGTGAATTTGGGGGCTAAATGGGCGAAAATCAGGCACAAAAGCCCGCCCAAACATCCTCCCAAGGTATTAAGAATCAAATCATCGATGTCAGTGGCCCGCCCCACAAACAGCTGTAGGAACTCCACGCAGAAGGAAGTACAAAAGCCAGTCAGAAGTCCCAGCATACAGCGATTTCCCCGCCACAGTAGCGATGGAAAAAAGCCCACCGGACAAAAGATAAGCAGATTGGCGATGGCCATGTATCCCGCCCAGCCGCCTTCCCGCAGATTTTGAAGGACCATAGGGGTCCACTGAATCTCCTGTATCGACTCAGAGAGCGGAGTCAGCGGAAAAAATACCTCATGCCCGGCCAGCGCTTCCTGCCAGTGGTACGCCGTCCAGAAATAAGCGGGAAAGACAGTCAGCGCGGCCAATCCGGCACAGAACATCACAAAGAACAGCAGTGCGGCCTCGCGGAGTCTCCCACTGGCCATGCCCTGCCGGGCTAAGCGTTTTTTCCGCCAGGGCCGCAGAAGAAAAGATACAAGGGCGGCCAGCAGCATGCAGGGCAGCATCTGGGCCACATAGTCCCAGGAGACCGCCAAGTACCACAGCAGTGTATCCATTTTGGCTCCCTCCTACTGGTATCGTCCCGATTCTACCACAGAGGGAATGCCAGTTTCGTTACAAATTCCTTACGGATTTCTTACAAACCTCCGGGCAACTCCAGATAGGTATCTGGCACCTGCCCCACCAGCAGCGTCTCAGCCGCACACACTTGTGCCTCCACGACCGTGTCCACCGTGCCGCCGGGGATCAGCAGGGTACACTCTACCTGAACATTCAGCATGACCTGATGAAGGGTCTGGTTGATCCCGGATGAGGTAAATACATGTTCAAATGCAGCGGTCGGTGTGGCCGCAGTCAACACCCGTACCGGCAGTACCGGACCCAAGTCCGACGCGGTGGCAAAGCCGGTCAGGTTTCCCAGAGGGATCCCCAGCTCCTGACTGTCAAGCTGTTCCACCTGCTCCAATATCCGGCCCAAGATCTCCGTGCGAAGTGTGTTCAACTGGGCTGTATTGGCGGCCAGCACTGTCACCTGTCCGGCGGTGTCCTTCTCCAACGTCACCAGATCGCCGTAGGATATGGCTTCGCTGGACAGAGTCTCATTGACTGCGTCGTTTATGATGCTGGTTACGGCATTTTTTACCTTGGCCTTTGCCAGCTCTGTAACTGTGGGCCGGAGTGCGGCGTCGATCAAAACAATGACCGCCACCGCCAGACCGATCCCGATCAGCATGGGGAGCAGACTCCCACCTTTTGGCCGCGCAGCGGCGGGCCGCCGCCGGCGAGGCACCCTCAGCCAGGGGCGTATCGGTCTGCGCACGGGCCTCACCTCCCGGATCAGCCTATGCGCGGACCGGCTTGCCCTATTCGCCCCGCAGCAACTCTTCCACTGCCAGCAGGACACCGGCCTTGCCGCTCTCATAGGTCAGGCCGCCCTGGAGATAGGCCGTATAGGGCTCACGCATGGGGGCGTCGCAGGACAGCTCGATGGACGCCCCCTGAATAAAGGCCCCGGCGGCCATGATCACCGGGCAGTCATAACCCGGCATGTCCCAGGGTTCCGGTGTCACGAAGGAGTCCACCGGAGCGCCGAACTGGATGCCTTTGCAGAATTTTTTGAGGGGCTCCGGCGCGCCAAAATGAATCATCTGAATGATGTCGTGGCGTACCGTATCGGAGGTGGGCTCCGTCCGGTAGCCCAGCAGCTCCATCATCCGGGCGGCAAACGCCGCCGTCTTGACTGCCTGGGCTGTGGTATGGGGGGCAAGGAAAAGCCCTTGATAGAGGCTGCGGTTGGCCCCAAAGGTGGAGCCGCACTCCTTTCCGATACCGGGGGTGGTCAGCCGCATGGCGGCCCCCTCCACCAAATCCCGCCGTCCGGCAATATAGCCGCCGGTGGGAGCCAGTCCGCCGCCGGGGTTTTTGATCAGGGAACCCACCACCAGGTCGGCCCCGGCCTGGGTGGGCTCCAATGTCTCCACAAATTCGCCGTAGCAGTTGTCCACCAGAATGGCGGCCTCCGGGTTGTTGGCCCGCACCACCTGGCACAGCGCCCCGATCTCCGCCACGGAGAGGGACGAACGGGTGGAGTAGCCCTTGGAGCGTTGGATCAGCACCGCCTTGACGCGGGGGTCCCGCACCGCCCGGGCCAGCCCCTCCGGGTCCGGCGCATCGTCAAGCAAATCTACTTGCCGATATTCGATTCCGTAACTTTTCAGGGAACCGGGGCCCTTGTCCACCACGCCGATCACCCCCAGCATGGTGTCGTAGGGGGCACCCACGGCGGACACCAGAATGTCGCCGGGCTTCAACGCGCCAAAGAGGGCGCAGGAGATGGCATGGGTGCCATTGACAAACTGCACCCGTACTAGGGCATCCTCGGTGCCGAACAGCTCCGCGAAGATCTCATCCAGCTTGTCCCGGCCGAGATCGTCATAGCCGTAGCCGGTGGTCCCGGCAAAATAGGCCTCCGCCACCCGGTGCTTCTGAAAAGCGGCCAGGACCTTGCGGGTGTTCTCCTCCGCGATGGAATCAATGCGGTCGAATTGGTCCCGCAGCCCGGCCTGCGCCTGGGCCGCCAGGGCCATTACTTTTTCACTAATCTGTAAAGGCATTTCTTTTTACACATTCCGTTCTTTCTGTATTTGAGGACTCAGCAGGTCAGCTTCGCCTGGGCAAAGGCTGCCACCAGGGCTGCGCAGGCCTCCACGTCTCCCAGATCCGCCACCTCCAGCGGCGTGTGGACATAGCGGGTGGGAATGGAGATGCCGCCGGTATACACCCCGGCCCGGCTCTGGTGGATGGCCCCGGCGTCGGTGCCTCCAAAGCGCAGGATATCCTTCTGACAAGGGATGTTACCTGTCAGTGCAAGTTTCTCCAGCTTGGCCACCACAGAAGGGTGGCAGATCACCGAACTGTCCATCACCTTGATGGCGGCCCCCTTTCCGGCCACACTGCTGCACGCATGGGGGGCAGAAGGGATGTCGTCTGAGTCCGTCACGTCCACGGCAATGCCGTAGTCCGGCGCCACCCCGTAAGCGGCGGTGCGGGCTCCGCGGAGTCCCACCTCCTCCTGTACCGTAAAGACGAAGTACAGGTCATTTTCCGTGTTCTTCAGGCGCTCCATCGCCATCAGCAGCACCGCGCAGGCGATCCGGTCGTCCAGATAGGGAGAGAAGATGCGCCCTCCGGAGCAGAAGGCGTGGGTGTCATAGACCGCAATGTCCCCCACCTGTACCATGGCCTTTGCCTCCGCCTCGTTTCGGGCCCCAATGTCCAGGTACAGGTGCTCCAGCTTCATGTCCTTGGGCTCCACCTTGCCCTCCAGGGCCACCACGCCGCGGGTACCGTTGGCGAAGCGGACGGGGGTGCCCAGCACCTCGTGGGCGGAGAGACCGCCCACCGGACCGAAGCGGAGGAAGCCCTTCTCGTCGATATGGGTGACCATCAGGCCGATGGAGTCCATATGGGCGGCAAACAGGACCTTGGGCCCACTCCCCTTTTTATGGCAGATCAGGTTGCCCAGGGCGTCTGTGGTACAGGAATCCACGTAGGGAGCGGCCAGGGTGCGGAGCACCCCGGCGACGGCCCCCTCGCTCCCGGAGGGGCCGTGACAGGCGTTCAGGGCCTGCAAAATCTCAATCAGTTCCATGTCGGTTCACTCCTTTTCTGCCAAATGTCCAACAAAGGCCCGGATCAGGGCCAGGGCCGCCTCCGCGTCCCGCAGGCAGGTCACGCCGGACGGGGTGCGGGGGTAGCGCACGGGGATGGACACCGCCGCCGTCCGTACCCCCTCTTTGGTCCGCTGGATGGCGACCGTATCGGTGCGCCCGGCCACCGAGCGCATGGTCTGCCAGGGGATGCCGCCGGCCTCCGCCAGGGAGCGCAACGCCTCAAAGAGCCCCCGGTCTGCAATGGCGCCCTGATCCATATAGGGCAGCACCACACCGCCGCCCAAGCTGCATCCCTGCTTGTGGGCGGGCACTCCGGCCAGATCCGCAGCATCCGCGCCGTCCACCACCAGCGCCACCTCCGGGGTGACGGAGAAGGCCGCGCCGAAGGCCCCGCGGGCCCCCACCTCCTTCTGGGCGGTAAAGACAAAGGTACAGTCCATGGGCAGTTCATCCCGCAGGAGGGTGAGCAGCACGGCGCAGCCCAACCGGCTCCCCAGGGCCTTTCCATGGAACAGGCCCGCCCCGAAGTCTCCGGCGTCACTGTCAAAGGCCGCCGTATCACCCAGTGCGACCTGCGCCTCCGCCCCGGCCCGGTCCTTGGCTCCGATGTCGATATAGAACTCGTCCAGCTTGGGGACGGACTTCTCCTCCTCCCGGCTGACCAGATGGTAGGCCTTGAGTCCCACCACCCCCGGCACCCGCTTGGGCCCTACCAGCACCGGCTTGCCCAGGAGCACCCGGCGGTCGATGGCGCCCACAGTGTCGAATTTCAGATAGCCGTCGTCGGTGACCTGGCGGATCATGAGCCCCACCTCGTCCATGTGGGCGGTGAGGAGGAGCTTGCTACCGGTATTTTTCCGGCCCTTTTTCCAGGCAATCAGGTTGCCCAGAGCGTCCACCCGCAGCCTGTCTGCGTGGGGCTCCACCTCCGCCAGGAGGAAGGCGCGCACCTCGTCCTCCCAGCTGGACACGGCGTTAAGCGCACACAGGCGCTCCAGCAGTTCTCTCATCGCCGTGCCGCCTCCTTTCCCAGTCCCTCCGTGAAGGCGGCCAGCAGGGCCGCCACCTGTTCCATGTCCGCCAGGGAGAGCACCTCAATGGGGGAATGCATATACTTCAGCGGCAGTGACAGCACCGAGGTGGCTACCCCCTCCCGGCTGATCTGCATCTCCCAGCCGTTGGTGCCGGTGTGGCCGGACATGACCTCCAGTTGGTAGGGAATCTGCCTCTCCTTCGCCTTGGCGAGCATCCGGTCGGTCATCCAGCGGGTCATGTTGGGGCCCACGCCGATGGCGGGACCTCCGCCAATGGCGAAGGCCTTGTCCGCCGGGCCGTCGGGGGTTTTGCCGTGGGTCACGTCCACCGCCACGCAGAAGTCGGGCTGAACCGCCCAGGTGCCTACCGTGGCGCCCGCCCCGGAGACCTCCTCCCGTGTGGAGCCCAGGAGATAGAGGTCTACGTCCAGCTCCCTGTCCCGCAGCAGCTCCGCCGCCCGCAGCAGGGTGACGAAGCAGGAGCGGTCGTCCATGGACTTGCCGCACATCTGGTCCTCTCCCAAGGCAAAGCAGCCACCCCGATAAACCATGGGCGTCCCCACCGGTACGGCCCGCTCCGCCTCCGTCTGGGACAGGCCCACGTCCACGAACAGCTCGGACAGGGGTATGCTCTTGTCCGCTTCCCCCCCAGCCGGACAGGTCACGATGCCCCGCCGAGGCGGGTCGGTCAGCACCACCAGCTCCCGGCCGGGCAGCATCCGGGGATCCACGCCGCCGATGCTGCGGAAGCGCAGGAAGCCGTCCTCCACGCCAGTGACCAGCAGGCCGATCTCATCCAGATGGGCGTCCAGCAGGAGCCGGGGCGCTCCCTCCTTCCCGCATCGGCGCACCCCCAGCACATTGCCCATGCGGTCCACGGACACCTCGTCCACCAGCGGCCGGAGCAGCTCCGCCGCTACCGCTGCCGCAGGGGCTTCAAAGCCGGAGGGCGCGGTGCAGGTGCACAGCCGCTCCAGGGCTTGTCTCATATCCAAATTGGGTTCACTCCTTTCCACGGATACCGAAGCAGGGCGCCGGAGGCCGTGTCCTCCGGCGTCCGTAGCCTTACTCCAGGCCGTAGATAATCCTCTTAAAAGCTGCGCCCCGCTCCATAAAATTCTTGAAGCGGTCGAAGGAGGCGCAAGCGGGCGACAGGAGCACCACGTCCCCCGGCTGGGCCAGCCCGCAGGCGGCCAGCACCGCCGCCTCAAAATCCTTGTATTCCACAATGGGCAAGGCCGCCGGATCGTAACC
Organism: Clostridium sp. ATCC BAA-442; assembly: GCF_964239415.1. NCBI lineage: Bacteria > Bacillati > Bacillota > Clostridia > Eubacteriales > Clostridiaceae > Clostridium > Clostridium sp. ATCC BAA-442. The sequence goes on from NZ_CAXSQB010000006.1 coordinate 13,933, forward strand.
GGGTGCCCGCTCCACCGCCTGGCGCAGCTTGGGCGCGGTATCGCCGGTGAGCACCAATGCCTTGACATGCTCCACCACCTCGGGGCCGAGCACATCAAAGGGAATGTGCTTGTCGTAGCCGCCGGCAATCAGAACTACCTTCTGATGGAAGGAGCGCAGACCGGCGATGGTGCGGGAGGGGCTGGAGGCGATGGAGTCGTTGTAGTAGCGCACCCCGTTCCTCGTCCGCACCAGCTCAATGCGGTGCTCTACCCCCGCAAATTTGGCGGCGAAGTCCCGCGCCACCTGGTCGGGCACCAGCCCGTCCAGGGCGCCGATGGCCGCCATGTAATTCTCGATGTTGTGCTCGCCGGGCAGGAGGATGTTTTCCAGGTAGAGCACCGGGCGCTCGTGCATGGCGTTGCGCACCCAGATGGCCCCGTCTCTGACGAAGACGCCCTGCTCCAGCTCCTCCCGACGGCTGAACCGGGTCACACGGCCGCGGGCACTGGCCGCAAAGCCGCGGGTGATCTCGTTATCCTGGTTCAGCACCAGCAGGCCGTCCGCTCCCTGGTGGGTGAAGATGTTCTCCTTGGCGGCGATGTACTCCTCCATAGATTTGTGTACGTCCAGGTGGTTAGGGGCCAGATTGGTGACCACCGCGATATCCGGGCTCTGCTCCATGGTCATCAACTGAAACGAAGACAGCTCCAGCACGGCCACGTCATCGGGCACCATCCCGTCCACGTCGGGCAGCAACGGTTTGCCGATGTTGCCTCCCACATAGACGCTCTGCCCCGCCGCTTTCAGCAGCTCGGCAATGATCGTAGTGGTGGTGGTCTTTCCGTCGCTGCCAGTCACCGCGATGGTTTTGCAGGGGCAGACCTGGAAAAAAACCTCCATCTCCGAGGTGATGGTACTCCCCCGTTCCCGGGCCGCCAGCAGTTGGGGCACGTCCGGACGCAGGCCGGGGGTACGGAAGATCACATCGTGGTCCAGCCCGTCCAGATAGTCCGGGCCCAGGCGCAGCTCGGCCCCCAGGCTCTCCAGCTCCTCCGCCTGGCCGCCGAAGTCCTCCCTCTGCCTCTTGTCGCAGGCGGTCACCTCAACATCCGCCCGCAGCAGCATTTTGATGAGCGGTGTGTTGGACACGCCGATGCCCAGCACCGCCACCCGCTTGCCCCGCAGGGACGCCAAATACTCCTGTATGGTGGAACCCATGGCTCGTTCCTCCCTTTTTGTTTCGTCTATAACTAAAATATTATATCCCATTGAGGAGAAAATTTCAATCGAAAGGAGGGCGTTTCCTCGGGCGAGATTGACTTGCCCCGGCCATTTTGATAAAATGTTGGAAAAAAGTCGGACTGGAGGGATTTTCTTGTCAAATGAGGCACGAAAAGACTTCAACGCCATGCTGAACGCCCGCAGGGACATGCCGAAGATACAGATAATTACCGATCCAAAGGCGATTGCAGCCTATGGAGGCGACCGCATGTACTTTGCCCCGCCCATCGATTACGACCGCGCGATGCGGAGAGTGCCCTTCGGGAAGCTCCTGACTGTTGGCGACATCCGGAGCTATCTCGCCCGGCGGAGCGGCGCCGACTTTACCGAACCCCTGACGGCCGGGCTTTTTGTGTCCATCGCCGCCTGGGCCAGCCATCAGCGCGCCGAAGACAAGATCCCTTACTGGCGGACGCTGAAAACCGGCGGAGAGCTGAATGAAAAGTATCCGGGGGGCGTGGAGGCTCAGAAGGCGCTTCTGGAAGCTGAGGGACATACCGTGCTCTCCAGAGGGCGGAAGCACCTGCGGTATTATGTCCAGGACTATGAAAAGGCCCTGTTTTCGCTGGAGGAGTGCGATTCCCATTTGACAAGCGGCCCACAATACGGTACAATGTCCTTCGCAAGCAAGCTGGACAGCCGCGCGGACGGGGCGAAAGGCCTGTCTGTGAGGAAAGTCCGGGCTCCGCAGGGCAAGGATAACGGGTAACACCCGCCGGGGGCGACCCTAGGAAAAGTGCAACAGAAATAGTCTGCCGGCCTCTGGCCGGTCAAGGTGGAAAGGTGAGGTAAGAGCTCACCCGACGGCGTGCCAAGCGTCCGTCGCTGTAAACTCTATCCGGAGCAACGCCGTGGAGGGACATATGGTCGGCCCGACCGTCCCGGGGAGGCGGCTGGAGCGTACTGGCAACGGTGCGTCGAGATAGATGGCTGTCTTAAAGGACAGAACCCGGCTTACAGGCTTACTTGCAGATACGGGCGCCCGGAGCACAGCGCTCCGGGC
>NZ_CAXSQB010000006.1:16208-24382 GCF_964239415.1 Clostridium sp. ATCC BAA-442
GGGGGGGGGGGCCGTTTTTTTCGGACAGGCAACACCTGAAACGCTTCTGGAACCTCTTGAAGTTGCATTGCGTCAGATGGCAGGTCGGATTTTCCTTGGTAAAGTTATGAATAAACAGGAGGTCTGGACAAAGCCAGACCTCCGTTTTGAATGTCTGAAGTTACTCCTGATCCCAATTGTGCCAGACGTTCTGTACGTCGTCGTTGTCCTCCAGCAGATCAATGAGCTTCTCCATGTTCTTGATGTCGTCCTCATTTTCCAGCTTGACATAGTTCTGAGGCACCATCTCCACGGCGGCCTGGACGAAGGTATAGCCCTTCTCCTCCAGGGCGGCCAGCACGGAGCCGAAAGCATCGGGGTCGGTGTAGACCTCAAAGGTCTCCTCCTCCACCTGCATATCGTCCGCGCCCGCATCCAGCGCGTCCATCATCACGGTGTCCTCGTCCAGATCCTCTTTCTCGATGATGATGACGCCCTTGCGGTCAAAGGACCAGGACACGCAGCCCGTAGCCCCCAGGCCCTTGCCGTACTTGTCCAGCAGGTGGCGCACCTCGGGAGCGGTGCGGTTGCGGTTGTCGGTCAGCGCGTCCACGATTACGGCCACGCCGGAGGGTCCATAGCCCTCGTACACCACGTTCTCGTAGCTGTCGGCATTGCCGGAGCCAAGCGCCTTGTCAATGGTACGCTTGATATTGTCGTTGGGCATGTTGGCGGCCTTGGCCTTGGCAATGACGGTGGCCAGGCGGGAGTTGTTGTTGGGGTCGCCGCTGCCGCCGGTCTTGACCGCCACGATCATCTCACGGGCGATCTTGGTAAATATCTGAGAACGCTTGGCGTCCGCCGCGCCCTTGGTCTTCTGAATATTGTGCCACTTGGAATGTCCTGACATATTGATTCGTTCCCTTCCTGCAATCGAAAATCAGCGGAACTAGTCTATCACTATTTGTGCGTCTTTGCAAGCCCTTACAGGTATAAAAAGGCCTCCTTATGGCGGCTCGTGGAAAGAATCTCCACCTGTGGGAAGCCGGCGGCCAGCCATTTGGCCAAAACGGGGCACACCACCTGCTCGGTCGGATAGTGCCCCGCGTCAATCAGATTGACTCCCAGGGCTTTGGCGTCCAGGAAGCCATTATACTTCACGTCGGCGGTGACAAAGGTGTCGCACCCCAGGGCCAGGGCATCCCGCAGCAGGTCGGCGCAGGCGCCGCCCCCCACAGCCACCCGGCGCACCGGGCGGCGGGCGTCCACATAGCGCACGCCGTTGGCCCCCAGCGCCTCCTTGACGAAGGCGGCAAAGGCGGGGGCATACATGGGGGCGCCGGTGGTACTGCCCACCCGGCCGATGCCGTAGGGACGCCCGGAGCCATCCACCCCGTCCTGATGGAGCTGCTCAATCTGCACCAGTCCCAGCTTTTGGGCCAGGGCGTCATTGACGCCCCCCGACACCGCGTCCAGGTTGGTATGGGCGCAGATGGCGGCGATCCTGTGCTCCGCCAGCGCCAGCAGGACCCGTCCGTCCGGATCGCCGTCCGTCACGGATTTGGCCGGGCGGAAGATCACCGGATGGTGGGATACGATCAGCTCAGCCCCCAGCTCGGCGGCTTCCTCCGCCACCTCCTCCGTGATATCCAGGGAGACCAGAATCTTTGACACGGTCCGTTCTCCCCGGCCTACCAGAAAACCGGCGTTGTCAAACTCCATTTGCAGAGAAAACGGGGCCAGTCCGTCCAGATATTGATAAATCTCTCTCACCGTTGCCATGACAGCCACTCCTCCTTCATGTCCAATAGTCCCTGATGTACCTGTTCCAGCTCTGCCAGGCGGGAGGCATCCTCCGGACGTTTGGACCGCTTCAGCCCTGCTATCGCGCGCTCCGTTTGCCGCAGCAGCCGGTCTAGGTAAGCCAACCGCAGGGGGGAACCCTCTCCCCTGGTCTGTCGCCCCGCCCACAGCTCCGCCGGGGTCAGCTCCGCCATGGGTCCAGCGTACACCTCAAAGGTTGTGTAAAGGGTGTCCCCCTCCCGGCTCAGCAGCTCCCGTCGGATGGTATAGCCGTGGGCCTGAAGCCAGCGGCGCAGGAAGGGCTGGGCGCTCATGGGCTGGAGCAGAAGCAGGCATTCCCGCTCCCAGGTCCACGGGGCCGCGGCCAGAATGGCCGCGATGGTCTCGCCGCCCATCCCCGCGATGGCAATGGTATTAACCTCATCCGGCTGTATCCCGGACAGCCCGTCGCACAAGCGGAAGTCCATCCGGCCGGTCAGGCCGTATTTCTCCGCCGTGCCCCTGGCCCGCTCCAGCGGCCCCGGCCGCAGATCCGAGGCCACTGCCCCGGTAATCCTCCCCTGCTGCAGCAGCCAGACCGGTAGATACGCGTGGTCGGTTCCTACATCGGCAAACCGCGCCCCCCGGGGCACCAGCTCGGCCACCGACCGCAGACGGGGCGTGAGTTCAACGGTTCTCATCGGCATCACCTCATGATAAAAAAGGCGCGGCCGGAGGGCCGCCCCTTTTTGGTTCCGGAGTCTTTTACTGCGCGGCGGCCACACTGGCATTGATCTTGGCCAGCAGCTCCTCCACCTCGACGCCGTGCACCATGCAGGCCTGCTCCACAGTCTCACCGCGGGAGGAGGGGCAGCCCAGGCAATGCATGCCGATGGACAGGAAGATGGGCGCGGTCTCAGGCGCAATATCCAGGATGTCGCCGATAATCGTATCTTTTGTAATCTGAGCCATAGGTGTAATACCTCCAAAATTCTAGGATATTAGTAGTATATCCTATTTTTCTGATTTTTTCAAGACACAGTTTTCTTTTCCCTAACATCAGCGGACAAAAAAAGGACGCCCCTGTGGGCGTCCTTTTCAAGTTGGCTGTTAGCCCTGCTCGCGCATACGGGCGAAGCAGTCGCTGCAGTACACGGGACGGTCGGACTTGGGCTCGAAGGGCACCTTGGCCTCGCCGCCGCAGGCAGCGCAGGTAGCGGTGAAATACTCGCGGGGGCCACGGGAAGCGGCCTTGCGGGCATCACGGCAGGCCTTGCAGCGCTGGGGCTCGTTCTGGAAGCCGCGCTCGGCGTAGAACTCCTGCTCACCGGCGGTGAACACGAACTCCTGGCCACATTCCTTACATACCAGAGTCTTGTCTTCGTACATGATTTTACCCTCTCTTTGCTTTGTTGCCCAGGTCCGGATGATCCGATTGTGCTGGGTCAGTAATATTGCGTTCAGCTTACGCTGACATCGCCAGATGAAGATTGCTGTGCCAACTTGCGCCGAATGCGCTGGACAGCGTTGTCCACCGATTTCGGGGACTTATTTACCTCGGCTGCGATTTCAGAATAGGACAGACCGTTCAGATACAACCGAAGTACGCTTGCTTCGAAACCGGACAATTGGCCCATCAGTGTTTCCATCCGCTCCCGGAAGGACTCCCGGCTGAGGAATATCTCCTCCGGGTCTTCCACCTGCCGGCCTGGCGCATGGTAGGCAAACCGATCTCCGTTCCCGCTAAAAAGAGGGGTTTCGAACGAGACTGAGTTGTTCAGCGGTGTGTGCTTATCTCTCGCTGCTGCTTTTATCACAGAGAACAGGCGGTTCTTGATACAGACCTCCGCATAAGTGCGAAATACAGCCGCTTTGGAGGAGTCATACTCTCGGATCGCGGCTAACAGGCCGACCATACCCTCCTGAATCAGATCCTCACTGTCGCCGCCCGCCAGAAAATAGGGGCGTGCGCACATCCGCACCAAGCGGTTATAGCGCATGACCAGACGCTCTTCCGCCACACGGTCGCCGGAGGCGGCCAAACGGCACAGCGTTTCGTCCGTGAGTTCCTGAAAAGGAATATGATCTGGTTTCATACCGGTTCTCCTTATACATTATACGCGGATAATTCTGGATTTGTCAAGCTTTTGCGCAAAAATTTCCCGTTAAGATCCATGATTTTTTATTACATTTGCCAAAAGCTCCGCTGTCTCCCGCGCTACAGGCTCGGTCTGAGCCTCCACCATCACGCGAATGAGAGCCTCAGTCCCGGAGGGGCGCACCAGAACACGACCGTTTCCGGCCAGCTTTTCCTCCTGCTCCGCCACGGCGCTTTGAAGCGCAGGGGCCGACAGGACGGCCTCCTTCTTTGCCTTATCGGCCACCGGCACATTGATGAGCACCTGGGGATAGCGTTTGCACTCCCCTACCAGCTCGGAGGCTTTCTTGCCGGAGCGGCAGAGCAGATCCAGGAATTGCAGCGCGGTGAGCTGGCCGTCTCCGGTGGTGGCGTAGCGCCGGAAAATCGTGTGCCCCGACTGCTCGCCCCCGATGACATAGCCGCACTCCTCCATCTTCTCCAGCACGTTGCGGTCGCCCACGCTGGTGCAGAACAGCCCAATGCCGTGCTCCTTGCAGAAACGGTGCAGGCCCAGATTGCTCATAACGGTGCCCACAATAGCTCCGCCGGCCAGTTCCCCCGCCTCTTTCAGCGCCAGCCCACAGGCGGCGATCACCTGGTCGCCGTCGATCTCCTCTCCTGTCTCGTCCACCATCAAGCAGCGGTCCGCGTCGCCGTCAAAGGCGATGCCCAGATCATACCCGCCCGCCTTCACCATGGCTTTCAACTGGTCCAGGTGGGTGGAGCCGCAGCCGTTATTGATGTTGACGCCGTCGGGATCGGCGTGAATCACGTCGGTGTGCAGGTCGGGGAACCGGTCAAACAGCCGGGCCGCAGTGGAAGAGGCCGCGCCGTTGGCACAGTCCACCAGAATATGCAGCCCCGCCAGCTCGGAGCCAATGGTGGACACCAAGTGGTCGATATAATCCTGGGACTCCTTCTCATCGGCGTAAATCACCCGACCGATCTCCCCGCCGGTCTTGAGGGGCACGGCGATATCGTTCAGCAAAATTTCCTCAATCTTCCCCTCCAGCTCGTCGGAGAGCTTGAAGCCCTGGCCGTTGAAAATTTTGATTCCGTTGTGCTCAAAGGGGTTGTGGGAGGCGGAAATCACGATGCCCGCATCCGCCTTGGTGTCCACGGTGATCCACGCCACGGCGGGTGTGGGAATCACGCCCAGGTGGAGCACATCTGCCCCCGCGGAGCACAGCCCCGCAATCAGCGCCCCCTCCAGCAGATCCGAGGAGATGCGTGTATCCTTTCCGATGGTGAAGCGGGGCTGTCCGCCTCCCTTCTCCCGGGTCATCACCTGCGCGGCGGCCATGCCCACTCGGAAGGCCAGCATGGCGTCCAGTCCGTCGTTGACGACACCGCGGATGCCGTCGGTTCCAAATAATTTACCCATATTCGATAGCCACCTCATTCTTATCAGTTCAGTCGATCGTCATTCGCTTGGTCATGCTCCCCCTCCAGCGGCGTTTTCTTCCGCCGCACCGCCTGTTTCACCGGCCTGGAGAACAGGGCGGACAACAGCCCCACCACCAAAACGGCGAGGAGGTTAGCCTCCACCGGCTCCATAAGCATATCGGCCACCCAAAAGGCAAAGACGGTGCACAGGGCGTCCAGCGGGATGTAGAGGAGATTGGCCAGACGGGGACTGGCCCAGCCGAGCTTGACCAGCGCCTTGGTCAGGCCAGCGGTGAACAGCTCCAGGGGCAGGCCGAGCACCGCCTCCACCAGAACATAGAGCACCAGCCAGCCGAAGGAGTCGCAGCGGACGCCCAGCAGATGCAGCAGCCCGGCGTCCACCAGCACAATTACCGCCATAACGCCCAGAACGAGCGCCGCGATTACACCGCCGCCCAGGATGGGAACCAGGGGGTTCTTTTTCACCCAGCTCCCCCCTACAGCGAGAGCTGCTCCAGTCCGCAGGCCCCGCCGGGCACGGTCAGGCCCAAGTGCTCGTAGGCCCGACGGGTGACACAGCGCCCGCGGGGGGTGCGGGTGAGAAAACCCATCTGCATCAGATAGGGCTCATAGACGTCCTCGAGGGTAATTGCCTCCTCGTTGATGGTCGCCGCCAGGGTCTCCAGGCCCACCGGGCCGCCGCCGTAGTGCTCAATGATGCTGGCGAGCATCCGCCGGTCGACGGCGTCCAGCCCCAGGTGGTCCACCTCCAGTGCAGTGAGCGCCTGGTCTGCCACCGGACGGGTAATCACACCCCCGGCCTTCACCTGGGCAAAGTCCCGCACCCGGCGCAGCATCCGGTTGGCGATGCGGGGTGTGCCGCGGCTGCGGCGGGCGATCTCCATTGCGCCGTCCGACTCTATGGGAACGTCCAGCAGGCCGGCCGACCGGGTGACAATCTGCGCCAGCTCCTCCGGTGTGTAGAGCTCCAGGCGCAGGGTCACGCCGAAGCGGTCCCGCAGGGGTGCGGAGAGCTGCCCTGCCCGGGTGGTAGCGCCGATCAGGGTGAAGCGGGGCAGATCCAGCCGGATGGAGTTGGCCGAGGGCCCCTTGCCGATGATGATGTCGATGGCGAAGTCCTCCATGGCCGGGTATAAAATCTCCTCCACCGAGCGGTTGAGCCGGTGAATCTCGTCTACAAAGAGGATGTCGTTCTCCGCCAGATTGGTGAGCAGCGCGGCCAGATCGCCGGGCTTCTCAATGGCGGGGCCGGAGGTGATGCGGATATTGACCCCCATCTCGTTGGCAATGATGCCGCTGAGGGTGGTCTTGCCCAGGCCGGGCGGGCCGTGAAGCAGGACGTGATCCAGGGGTTCCCCCCGCATTTTGGCGGCCTGGATAAAGACCTCCAGGTTGCCCTTGGCCTTCTCCTGCCCGATATACTCCCGCAGGGTCTTGGGGCGCAGGGAACCCTCGTTCTCGTCATCCCGCGTCAGCGATGTGGTGACGAGCGGCTCCTGGGTCTCAAACCCGGTATCGGAAAAGTCAATGCTCAAGTATGTTCACTTCCTCATTCTGACGTAGATGCGTGCAATAAAAATGAACCGCTCCCCAAGCGCATTTTTAGCCCGACGTTAATTCTTGACCATCCTTTTCAGCGCCTGCTTGATGATCTCCTCCAGGGCAAGGCCGTCCACGTCAATGCCCTTGAGAGCTACGGCAATCTCGCTCTGGCTGTAGCCCAGCACTGCCAGGGCGGCAGCGGCCTCGCTGGACTTGTTCTCCGGGATTACCGTGACGCCGGTGCCGCCATAGCTCTCGCCTCCAGGGGCGATCTGTCCCTTGGCCAGCTTGTCTTTCAGCTCCAGGATGATGCGCTGGGCGATTTTTTTCCCGATGCCCTGGGCCACCGTCAGGGCCTTTTCGTCCCCGGTGATGATGCTCATGGCCAGGGACTCGGGTGTGGCCGCAGACAGGATGGAGAGCGCAGCCTTGGGCCCAACACCGGACACCGAGGTGAGGAGCTGGAAGCAGTTGAGCTCATTCTCCGTGGAAAAGCCGAACAGCTCCATGGCGTCCTCACGGACATTCAGGTGGGTATAGAGCTTGGCCGGCTTCCCCTTTTGCAGATGGGACAGGGTGTTGTTGGTGGTGCGGCAGGCATAGCCCACCCCGCCGCAGTCGATGACCGCCAGAAAGGGGGCCATGTGAGCCACCACGCCGTTCAGATAATAAAACATTGTTTTTGCTTCTCCTAACGCACTTGTTTCCGCACCTCATAGCGCCCGCTGCCCGGGCGGGCCGCGTCGGGGCTCTGAAGGCGGGAGGTAAACGAGCGGGCGTGGCACAGGGCGATGGCCACCGCGTCGGCGGCGTCGTCCGGCTTAGGAACGGCGCTCAAATTCAGCAGACGGCGGGTCATATCCATGACCTGCCGCTTCTCCGCCTTTCCGTAGCCCACCACCGCCTGCTTGACCTGGCTGGGGGTATACTCAAAGATGGGCACCCCCCGGCGCTCCGCCGCCAGCAGGAGAACTCCCCTGGCCTGGGCCACGCCGATGCCCGTAGTAATATTGTTGTTGAAAAACAGCTCCTCCACTGCCATGGCCTGGGGCTGGAATTGGGCCAGCAACAGGTCCATATCGTCGGCGATCTGCCGCAGACGTGCGGGCAGGGGCTCCCCTGCCGGTGTGGTAATTGCGCCGCACTGCACCAGGCGCTGACGGCCACGATCGGCCTCCACCAGCCCAAAGCCCACAATGGCAAAGCCGGGGTCTATGCCTAAAATCAGCATGGTATCCGTTCCCCTCCTGAGTCCATACGAAATTTATTTTACCACGGCGGGCACGGCGGCGCAAGCCGAAAAACGGGGCCCGGCGCAGCGCGC
>NZ_CAXSQB010000006.1:24392-41934 GCF_964239415.1 Clostridium sp. ATCC BAA-442
CCCCCCCCCCCGTCAGTCAGGCTCTCGGGTGGGCTTTGTTGTAGACATCCTTCAGCTTCTGGTTGACCAACTGGGCATAGATCTGGGTGGACGAAATGTCCGCGTGTCCCAGCATCTCCTGGATGGAGTGGAGATCCGCGCCGTTTTCCAGCAGATGGGCGGCAAAGGAGTGGCGCAGGGTGTGAGGGGTGATTTCTGTCTGAATTCCGGCCTTCTCCTGATAGTGCTTGATGATCTTCCAAAAGCCCTGGCGGCTCATGCGCTCCCCGCTCATATTCACGAACAGGGCGCGTTCCTGCGGGTGCTCCAGCATCTGGGGCCGCACGTGCTCTATGTAGTCCTGAAGCGCCCGGACAGCCGCCGGGTAGAGGGGGATCATCCGCTCCTTTCCCCGGCCGGAACAGCGGATAAAGCCGGCGGACAGGTTGACATTTTCCAGATCCAGACCAATCAGTTCAGAGACACGGATACCCGTGGCATAAAGCAGCTCCAGCATGGCCCGATCGCGGCAGCCCTTGGCATCCGAGGCATCCGGCTGCTCCAGAAAGAGTTCCACCTCCTTGGAGGTAAGGATGTGGGGCAGCTTCCGCTCTACCTTCGCCGGGGCCAGCCCCCTGGCCGGATTGACGGACACCCTGCCCTCCGCGATCAGATAGCTGTAGAAAGACTTCAGAGAGGCCAGCGACCGGGTTACCGTGGCCGCCGACTTACCCTTGGCCGACAAAAATCTCGTATAAGACTCCACATCCTTCTGTGCGGCCTGCTCCGGCGGAACCCCCTCCCCTTCCAGCCAGTGGAGATACTGGGTCACATCCCGCAGATAGGAGCTCAACGTGTTGGCGGAGGCCCGCTTTTCCTCTGTCAAATAGTGCGCATAACCTGATTGATAATCCATCCGTCCAACACCTTCTCGCAGTATCTCTATAGGCTCAGGAACGTCCCCGCCAGGCTGGACACCAGGCCGGGCACTACAAAGCAGTCCAGCAGCAGACTCACACACAGCGCGACGGCACAGGCGCCGCAGCGGAAAAAATAGAGTTTTCCATAGGGCGGAGGGGTTTTCCCATCCCCCCAGACCCGTCCGGCCAGCACCCGGGCGGCCAGGAGGCCCTGCACCCCAAGCACAAACAGCACCGGCACCGAAAGCGCACCGCTCACCCCAAAGACCAAAAGGGCCAGCAGACAGCCCACGCCGCCGAACAGGCGCACAAATGAGGCAATCGAAAAGGCCAGCAGAAATCCCCGTACCGCAAACAGAAGTGGCAGCCCGAGAAGCCCCAGCGCGGTGAAGCCCAGCAGCAGCGCCAGCAGCGGCCAGCGCACGGTGTCCCACACCAGTGAGGCCAGCGCAGGCGCTGTAATCTCCCCCGCCTGAGCGGCGCGAAGAAATCCCTCCACGTAGGCGGCCAGGCTCTCCTGACCCCCGCCTCCGATATGGGATGCCAGCAGGCATCCTACCAGCCCGCCCAACAAAAAGCAGGCCGCAGTTACCGCCAGCACCGGAATAAGCCCATCCCCTGAAATTCTCCACGCTTCCGCCGCCCTGCGCATCGCCCTCACCTCCCATGGGAGCATATGCGGACAGGGCCTCGATTAGACGCGTGCCAACGGTTTACATGCTAACTATAGCTTACCAGGCCGTCTTGTGCAAGGACGGAAAAGAAAAAACTTCATTTTTGTATATTATGCCAAGTTGTTATGTTTACTTAATTATGTAAACTGTGTATACAAAAAGAGGGGCGCCACAAAGTGTGGCGCTCCTCTTTACTAAAATTATAGTCACTGTTTTTGCCGACATCCGGCTCAATTCATCACTTTTTGTCTGTTTGTAGCGGAGATTACGATTTGTATAATTACGATCTGTATATGTCACTCCGCCATTCCGGCCGCGATCGCCCGCAGAGCGATGGCACACTCCAGCCGCTTTCGCTCCAACTCACAGCCCACACGGTGGGGCTTTTTTATGTCGCCATTGACAAGCAGGTTGGACGCGCTACACCCACCCGAGCAGTAGAACCGTGCCCAGCAATCCCTGCACTCCTCGCGGGTGTAGATGTTCAGTCCGGCAAAGCGGCCCGACAGCTCCTGATCGAAGGTGCCATCATAAAGGCTGCCCAGCTTGTAGTCCTCGTTGCCTACAAACTGGTGGCAGGGGTAAATGTCCCCCTCCGGGGTGATAGCCACATACTCGCAGCCCGCCCCGCAGCCCCGCAGGCGCTTGATCACGCAGGGGCCTTGGGCCAGATCCACATTGAAGTGGAAGAAGTTGGTTTCCGGGTGGTCCCTGAGATACTCCGCCAGGCGCTCGTACTCCGCCTTCAAGGCGGGCAGATCCGCTTCCTGGAGGGCATAGGGGTCGTCCTCCTTTCCCACCACCGGCTCCACCGAGATATTCCGTCCGATGGATGCCAACGCCTTCACGTCCTCGGCAAAGTCCTGATGGAATCGTGTAAAGGTGCCCCGGAGGTAGTAGTCCTTCGTCCCACGACCCTCAATGAGCTTCTGGAACTTGGGCACAATCACGTCATAGCTGCCCTTGCCGTTGACCGTGGGCCGGAGGTCATCGTTGACCTCCTTTCGCCCGTCGATGGAGAGAACTGCGTTGGACATCTCACGGTTGATGTACTCGATGTTCTCATCATTGAGGAGCACACCATTAGTTGTAATTGTAAAGCGGAAGCACTTGTTGTGCTCCTCCTCAATGGAACGGGCGTACTCCACCGTCTTCTTTACGGTATCCATGGCCATCAGCGGCTCGCCGCCGAAGAAGTCCACCTCGATGTTACGGCGGTGGCCCGACTTGGCGATGACGAAGTCGATGGCCCGTTTGGCGGTCTCGAAGTCCATGGTCATGCGGTGGCCGGTGCCGAAATCGCCGGTGGAGGCAAAGCAATACTTACACCGCAGGTTGCAGTCGTGGGAGACATGGAGGCACAGGGCCTTCACCAGGGCCTGCTGCTGCATGGAGGCAGCCTTCTCCCGGTCAATGTAGTCGTCCTCCTCAAAAAGCAGCCCCTCGGCCGCCAGACCGCGCAGCTCCTGCCAGGCCTCCTCCAGGGCGGCTGGGTCGTACTGGGGCAGCCTGGCGCAAAGCTCCGCCGGGCAGTGCTCTCCCATGGGGGGCTGCACCTGCTCCAGAAGGTGGTAGGTGAGCTCGTCCAGCACGTGGACGGCGCCGCTGTTGACATCCACGGCGATATTCACGCCAAGGCATTGAAAGGTATGTACCATATTTGTTCGTTCCTCACTTTATTACGGCATACAAAAAGGGTGGGATGCCCCACCCTTTTCGAGCCAAGTTCGTTTTTACTGGTTCTCGCACTTCTGGTTGGCAACGGTGCAAGAGGTCTTACAGGCGGACTGGCAGGAGGTCTGGCACTCGCCGCAACCGCCGTGGGCGGCGCTCTTCTTCAGAGTCGCGCCGTTGAGCGTCTTCACATGCTTCATTCTGGTTTCCCTCCCATAACGATGGTTTGGAGCGATTATAACACATTCTCCGCCCGATTTCAATTATTTTCTGCGTTTTTTCCGGGCAGGCTTCTTCTTACCCCCGCCGCCCAGGATTCCGGCGGCAGCTCCGCCGCACAGGGAGCCGCACAGCAGGCCGATGCCCCCCGCCTCCAGAGAGACCGTTTCGAAGCAGAGCGCCCCGATGGTAAGCAGCAGCAGGAAGAGCACTCCGCCGGTGGTAAGGCCAACGATCAGCGCCCGGCTCCCACAGCGCCGCACTGCCAGCAGGCCGCCCGCAAAGGCCCCCAGCACACATCCCACGATGGTGAGCTGATACATCAGCTCCTCCCCTGCCAGTCCGCCGGAAATGGCCGCCGACGCCACCAGCAGAAAGACAAAGCAAACCGCCAGCGCGGCCACGCCACCCAGCACCAGCCCCATTCCGCAGCGGATCAGCTTTGCGCTCTGCTCCTCCTCCTTTTTTTTCATAAAAACACCCTCCCTTGGCATGGATTCCTACTGAAACCTATGCAGGGAGGGCGTTCACTATTACTTCTTGTCCTTGGAATCCTTGGTGTCCGCAGGAGCGTTCTCCGTGGACTGGGTGCCCTTGGTGGAGATGGCCCACTTGGTGAACTCCATACGCACACGGTCGGCGCTGGTCTCGATGATGATGGTATCCTCCTTCACCTGGCAGATGGTGCCTACCACGCCGCCGATGGTGGTGATCTCATCGCCCACCGCCAGCTCAGAGCGCATCTTGGCCGCCGCCTTTTTCTTCTTGTTCTCCGGCCGGATGAGCAGGAAATAGAAGACCGCGATCAGGATCACGAACGGCAGAAGCATGCTCAATAAGCTTGCACTATTATTCGTCCCTGAATTTGTCAGCAGAACGCCAGCAGTCTGTGTCAGCAAAATAATCCCCTCCGATTCATACTTTGACGTTAAAACGTCACCAATAGGACATTATAAAGCGAAAAGCAGATTTTGACAAGCCCTTTTCGCCTCATTCACAGAAACTTCACAGCCGCCCGGCCAATTTCTCGGAATACTCCGCCCGGAATGCCGCGAATTGGCCCGCGTCTAACGCCTGGCGGATGCGCTCGGCCAGCTTGTTGTAGAAATAGAGGTTGTGAAGCACCGCCAGACGCATGGCCAGCATCTCCTCCGCCGCAAAGAGGTGGCGCAGATAGGCCCGGGAGAAGGAGCGGCACACCGGGCAGTCGCATTCCGGATCGATGGGCCGCTCGTCCAGCTTGTACTTCTCATTGCGGATATTCAGCGCCCCCGACCAGGTGAAGAGCTTGGCGTGGCGGGCATTGCGGGCGGGCATCACGCAGTCGAAGAAGTCCACGCCCCGGGCCACACCCTCGATGATGTTGGAGGGGGTACCCACCCCCATGAGGTAGCGGGGCTTGTCCGCCGGCATATAGGGCTCCACCGCGTCGATGATGTCATACATCACCTGGGTGGGCTCCCCCACCGCCAAGCCGCCGATGGCGTAGCCCTCGCAGTCGATCTTGGCGGTTTCCTTCATGTGCCAGATGCGCAGCTCCGGGAAAGTGGCGCCCTGATTGATGCCGAAGAGCATCTGGCGGGGATTCACCGTATCAGGCAGGGCGTTGAGCCGGTCGTGCTCCGCCTTGCACCGGGCCAGCCAGCGCAGGGTGCGCTCGCAGGAGGCTTTGGCATACTCATAGGTCGCCGGGTTTTCCACGCACTCGTCGAAGGCCATGGCGATATCAGAGCCCAGGTTGGACTGAATCTGCATGGACTCCTCCGGCCCCATAAAGATGCGGCGCCCGTCGATGTGGGAGGCGAAGGTGACCCCTTCCTCCTTGATCTTGCGCAGGCCCGACAGGGAGAACACCTGGAACCCGCCCGAGTCGGTCAGGATCGGGCCGTCCCACCGCATGAACCTGTGCAGGCCGCCCATCTGCCGCACCACTTGGTCGCCGGGGCGCAGGTGAAGGTGGTAGGTGTTGGACAGCTCTACCTGACAGCCGATCTCCTTCAGATCGTGGGCCGACACCGCACCCTTGATGGCCCCCTGGGTGCCCACGTTCATGAACACCGGCGTCTGCACCGTGCCGTGGGCGCAGGTAAAGACACCCCGGCGGGCCTTTCCCTCTGTTTTCAGGACTTCAAACACGTCAAAACTCCTTTGTCAAAAACTTACCTTTCATAATACCAGAAGGACTGAGCTTTGACAAGAGTATCCCTCATGCTCCCGCCTCAACGCCGTCTATGGTCTGCTGGACAAT
Organism: Clostridium sp. ATCC BAA-442; assembly: GCF_964239415.1. Classification (NCBI taxonomy): domain Bacteria; kingdom Bacillati; phylum Bacillota; class Clostridia; order Eubacteriales; family Clostridiaceae; genus Clostridium; species Clostridium sp. ATCC BAA-442. The sequence continues at coordinate 30,107 of NZ_CAXSQB010000006.1, forward strand.
GGACTCCATCATATCGCCGGTGAGAGCTCCCGGCACATAGCCGAACACATTCCCATCCGCGCCGATCATGAAGGTGGTGGGAAAGGCGGAAATGCCGTAGGAGTAGAATACCTCTCCTGTAACGTCCATCACCACCGGGAAGGTGTAGCCGCCGTCCTCCAGGAACTGCTCCACCTCCGGCTGAGTAACATCCTGATTATAGGGGTACTCCTCCGACTTTGGATTGGCCACGCCCAGAACGATCACATCTCCCTCGTTGTTCCCGTATTTCTCGTAGAGCGCCTGCACCTCCGGCATCTCGCGCTTGCAGGGACCGCACCAGGTCGCCCAGAAGTTGAGAAACACCGTCTTGCCCTCATAGTCGGAGAGGGTATGCTCCTCCCCGTACTGGTCCACCAGGGTGAAGTCCGGCGCGGGAATCACCGGCCGCCCGCTGGCCGCCGGGCTCTCCTCCGGTCCGGCGGGCACGCTCCCCTCTGGTGTGGGGTCCGGAGTTCCGCTTGTCTGAGCCTGGGGCGTTTCGGCCGCTCCGCTGCCCGCCGCGCTGGACAGGTAACTGGTAATGCCGTTCATGAAGCCAGTCAGTGTCATGATGCCCATAAGCACCAGCAGGACCGCGCCCACCTTCACAGTGTAGCGTACCACCCTCTGGTGGCGCTTGAAAAAGCCCAGCACCGCCCCGGTAAACAGTCCCACGGCCAGGAAGGGGATCACAAAGCCGAGGGTGTATACCGCAATCAGCAGGAAGCCGCGGGCGGCGCTGCCCGCCGAAGAGGCCATCAGCAAAACGCTGCCCAGCGTGGGGCCCACGCAGGGCGTCCACGCAAAGCTGAAGGTAAAGCCAAGCACCAGGGCCACCAGCGGGTTCATAGCCCACCGGTCCAGCCGGAAGGGCAGCCGGTGCTCCCGCTCCAGGGCGCCCGAGCGCCCGAACACGCCGAATTGGTACAGGCCAAACAGGATCATAATGATGCCGCTGATGCGGGCAAACCAGGTCTGGTTGCTGCGGAAAAAGCTTCCCAGTGCTGTAAAGCCGAACCCCAGCAGGAAAAAGGTAAAGCTGATGCCCACCACAAAGAACAGGGTGTTGACCAGTACCCTTCCCCTGGGATAGCGGATATTGCCGTCGCTGTCCACGTCCCTGGCGCCTCCCGCCAGATAGCTGACGTAGAGGGGCACAAGGGGCAGCACACAGGGAGAGAAAAAGCTCAGCAGCCCCTGTAAAAACACCGTAAGTACCGGCACGCTCGTCTCCAGTGAAAGACCCATATTCATCTCCTTTGTTTCAAATAAAGTCTGCTGTCCAGCTCAGCCAGGCTGATCTCCGAAAGCCTGCTCCGGCAGCCCTGGTCCAGCTCCTCCAGCAGACCGTCCATGACCTCCGACATACCCGATGCCTCCAGGCAGGGCTGATCCACGCCCCCGCCGCGCCAATTGGTCGACACGAACCGCACCTCTAGCGCCCGGGCTACCTGATCTAATGTAAGGGCGGCGGGATCGCCCACAAAGCGGTAGCCACCCTCATTCCCCTCCTTGGTTTCCACCAGTCCGGCCCGCTTCAGCCCCGCCATGATCTTCCGCACGCGGGCCGGATTGGTACAGATACTGCGGGCCAGCTCCTCACTGGAGAGCTGCTCCTGCCGCCGGTTCAGGCAGATCAGGGCGTGGACCGCCACACAAAACGCACTATTCATGACAGGTTTTTATCCTTTACAGCATCCTCCAACAGGAACTCCTCCGCATAGTGGGCCGCCACGGCCCCGTCTGCCACTGCGGTGACGATCTGGCGCACCGCCTTAGTGCGGGCATCGCCCACCGCAAAGACGCCGGGCACGCTGGTGCGGGTGGTTTCATCCGCCACGATATAGCCCGAGGGGTCCAGCTCCACCTGGCCGGCAAACAGGGCCGTATCCGGCACCCGGCCGATGGCCACAAACAGGCCGTCGCAGAACAGCTCCCGCCGTGCGCCGGTGCGAAGATCCTCCACCTCAACACCTGTCAGGCGTTTCTCCTTGCGCAGAGCGGTAATGCGGCTGTTCCAAAGGATCTCAACGCCGTTTTCCCTCAGCGCGTCCCGATAGACCGCCGAGGCCCTCAGCTCGTCTCTCCGGTGGACCAGATAGACCTTTTTACAAAGCTTGGCCAGATAGAGCGCGTCGCCCACAGCGGTGTTTCCGCCTCCGTTGACCACTACCGTCTTGCCGCGGTAGAGCATGCCGTCGCAGGCGGCGCAGTACGCCACCCCGCGCCCGCGGAGCGCCTGCTCGTCCGGCAGGCCCAGCTCCCGCGGGAACGCCCCCGTGGCCAGGATCACCGCCTCGGCCTCAAAGCTGCCCTCGGTACTCTCGATCCGCTTGGGCCGGCCCGCCAGCTCCACCGAGCGCACCTCGCCGTATACCGTGGACACGCCGAACCGCCAGGCCTGGCGCTCCATCCGCTCTCCCAGCTCGAAGCCGTCAATGCCCTCCTCAAAGCCGGGATAATTGTCAATCCGGTCCGTGGTCGCCATCTGGCCTCCGGCGGAGAGCTTTTCCAGCACCGCCACCGAGCGCCCGCTCCGGGCACAGTACAGGGCCGCCGTATAGCCGCCGGGTCCGCCGCCGATCACAATCACGTCATAGTGCTTTACACCCATCCGGCGCACCTCCTCTCTTACAGTCCGGCCCACTCTACAATCTGCGCCTTTGAGCCGGGGGCGATCAGCGGCTCTCCCGCCTGTCCATTCCGAAATACCAGCAGCGTGGGGATGGTCTCCACCCCAAACCGCTCTGCCAGCTCCGGCTGCTCGTCCACATTCACCTTGCCGACCACCATCTGCTCCCCATACTGTCCAGCCACCTGGTCCACCGCAGGGGCAATACGCCGGCAATAGGTGCACCAGGGCGCCCAGAAGTCCACCAGAACCGGCTTCTCCGCCCTCAGCACCTGCTCCTCAAAATTTTCTTTCGTGATGACGATCGCTTCCATTACATTCATCCTTTCTGTTTGCCCTTTTCTTTTCTACTGGAGATAGGGTTCCAAGCCTTTGCGGCTTCCACTCATACTTATTTGTAATTTTTTTAGTTACAGTTTGTACTGTAACTTTAGCAGATACAGAATGATCTGTCAAGCGAATTCTCCCTGCCTTAACAAATTCTTTATCTAAATCCGTCAATCCTTACTCCATTTCAATCCACTCCATACTACAATAGGGATCATTCAGAAAGGAGCTCCTTTGCTGTGATTGAATTGAAAAATCTCTACAAGTCATACCGCGGAAAATCGGTACTGATGAACATCAGTCTGACCATCCAGGACAACGAGTTTTTTGTCCTGATCGGTTCCAGCGGATGCGGGAAAACGACCCTGTTGAAAACGCTCAACAAGCTCAACCCCATTGACAAAGGCGAGATTCTCATCAATGGCACCCCCATCAACCGGATCAAGGTGACCCAGCTTCCCCGCCTGATGGGCTATGTCGTCCAGGAGGGCGGCCTGTTCCCCCATATGACGGTGGAGGACAACATCGCTCTGGCCATGCGTGTGGCCGGGTACCCCAAGGAAAAAATCTACGACCGGATCACCGAGCTGCTGGAGCTGGTCAACCTGGAGCCGGACCAATACCGCAGCCAGTACCCCTCCCAGCTCTCCGGAGGCCAGCGGCAGCGCATCGGCGTAGCCCGCGCCTTTGCCGCCGACCCGGAGATCATCCTCATGGATGAGCCCTTCTCCGCCCTGGACCCCATGACCCGCGCCGAGCTCCAGGACGAGGTGCACCGGCTCCAGCTCCGGTTCCACAAGACCATTGTTTTCGTCACTCACGACATGGATGAGGCCGTCAAGCTGGCCGACCGCATCTGCATCCTGCAAAACGGCCATGTGGTCCAGTGCGACAAGCCGGAGAACATCCTCAAGCATCCCGCCAACGAGTACATCAACTCCTTCATCGGCAAGAACCGCCTGTGGGAGAACCCCTCCTTTATCCGGGCCGAGGACATCATGCGCCCCCGCCCCATCACCATCTCTCAGAGCCGCACAGTGGTGCAGGCGGTACAGCTCATGCGGCACTATAACATCGACAGCCTGCTGGTCACCGGTGACGACAATAAGTTTGCCGGTATGGTGTGGCTCCAGGATCTGATCGGCATCGACCAATACAGCTCCCCGGTCTCCTCGTTCCTCTCTGACGATTATCTGTCCGTCCGGGTGGACGACAGCCTGAGCACTGTACTGGAAAAGGTAGCGGACTATGGCGAGAAGGACTTCGGCATCCTGCCCGTCCTGGATGCGGAGGGAGCCATTCGCGGTTTCCTGAACCGGAGCAGCCTCCTCTCCACCCTGAGCCGCCGTTTCATCGACGAGCCGGTTGAGCGCGACGAACAGGAGGGTGCGTAATTATGGGCATTTCATTCTCTCTGTCCTCCTTCTGGGAGCTCCTGGTCTCCCGCTGGCCCGAACTGGTCACCGAGCTTTTCCGCCACATCAACATGACCACACTGGCCCTGCTCATCTCCCTGGCCATCGGTGTGCCGCTGGGCATCCTTATCACCCGCAACCAGACAGCGGCCAAAATCGTCATTGGCATCGCCAACGTCATGCAATCCATCCCCTCCATCGCCCTGCTGTCCCTGGCCGTCTGCTTTCTGGGCATCGGCACGGTGCCCGCCATCCTGATGGTCTTTGTGTATGCCTTCCTCCCCATTCTGAAGAATACCTATACCGGCATCATGAGCGTGGACCCAAAGAACCTGGAGGTGGCCCGGGGCATGGGCTTGACGCGCACGCGCTGCCTGTTCCTGGTGGAGCTGCCCATCGCCGCCCCCTTCATCATGGCCGGTATCCGCATCGCCGCCGTGGCCTCTGTGGGCACTATGACCATCGCCGCTTTTGCCGGTGCCAAGGGTCTGGGCTGGTTTATCAATCTGGGCCTCAACTCCCTGAATGTGGAGATGATCCTGCTGGGCGCCGTCCCGGTCTCCCTGCTGGCGCTGCTCTTCGACTTCATCTTCGCCAAGCTGGAGCAGGCGGTCACCAGCGAGGGCCTGCTTCCCAACGAGCAGATTCAGAACCTGCCCAAGAGGGTCATCCGCCGCCGGCAGGTGATCGCCGTGGGCGTGTGTGTCGCCCTGGTGGTGGTCGCCATCGGGGGCGGCCTGTCTAACAAGAAGTCGGAAAAGCACATCACCGTAGGTTCCGCCAACTTTACCGAGGTCTACATCGTGGGCAACATCTACAAGGAGCTCATCGAGGCTAAGACCGACATCGAGGTGGACACCACCTTTAACCTAGCCAGCACCTCCCTGGAGATGACCGCTATGGAGAACGGAGACATCGACATGGTGGTCGATTATTCCGGTCAGGTGTATCTCTCTGTGCTGGGCCTGCCGCTGAACACCGACCCTGACGAGGTGTATGATATCCTTGTGGACAAGATGAAGAACGACTACAACATCGCCGTCTCCGCCCCCCTGGGTTACAACAACACTTACGCCATGAGCGTCCGGCCGGAGATCGCCGAGCAGTATCAGCTCGAAACCCTCACCGATCTGATGGCCGTAGCACCCGAACTCCGCCTGGGCTGTACCGCCGACTTCACCCAGCGGGAGGACGCCCTTCCCCGTCTGGAGTCCACCTTCAACACCGAGTTCGCCGAGGTCAACGCCCTGGACGTGGCCGTGCGCTACACCGCCATCGACAGCGGCCAGGTGGACGTCATCGACGCCTTCGCCACCGACGCCCTTCTCTCCAAGTTTGACCTGGTTCAGCTGGAGGATGATGCCAGCTTCTTCCCGCCCTACTACGCGGTCAACTTTATCCGTCAGGAGTGTCTGGACAAGTATCCCGAGCTGGAGGAGGTGCTCGCCCTGCTGGACGGCCGCATCTCCAATGAGGCAATGGCCGCCATGAACGCCGAGGTAGACCTCGAGGGCAGAAACGCCGCCGATGTCGCCCATGACTTCCTGGTGGAAGAGGGCCTTATCTGACCCATACAAAAACCGGGGTTCCCACAACTTGTGGGAACCCCGGTTTCTCTTTTTCGTTCTGACTCAGCCGATGAACATCGCATCTCCAAAGGAGAAAAACCGATAGCGCTGCTCCACCGCCTCCTTATAGGCGGCCAGGACATGCTCCCGCCCTGCCAGGGCGGAAACCAGCATGATAAGCGTGGATTCGGGCAGGTGAAAATTGGTGATAAGACAGTCCAGCGCCTTGAAGCGGTAGCCGGGATAGATGAAGATATTCGTCCACCCCGCGCACTCCTTCAACGTGCCGTCCTCCGCCGCCCAGCTCTCGATGGTGCGGCAAGAGGTGGTACCCACACAGATGACCCGCCCCCCTTCCCGCTTGGTACGGTTGATGGTCTCGGCGGTCTCGGCGGAGATCATGCAGTATTCGCTGTGCATCTCGTGGTCGGTGATCTCCTCCTCCTTCACCGGACGGAAGGTGCCCAGGCCCACATGGAGCGTCACATAGCAGACCTTTACCCCCATTTCCTGCACCTGCTCCAGCAGGGCACGGGTAAAGTGGAGTCCGGCGGTGGGTGCCGCGGCGGAGCCGACCTCGCGGGAGTAGACAGTCTGGTACCGCTCGGGGTCGCTCAGCTCCGCCTTGATGTAGGGCGGCAGGGGCATCTTGCCCAGCCGCTCCAGGGTCTCCAGGAAGATCCCCTCATACTCGAAGCGGACCAGCCGGTTGCCCCCCTCGCATACCTCCACCACCTCGGCCTTGAGGGAGCCGTCCCCGAAGGACAGCCGCGTCCCCGGCTTCAGCTTGCGGCCGGGGCGCACCAGGCACTCCCACACCTTGTCCCCCCGGTCGATGAGCAGCAGCACCTCCACCGCGCCGCCGGTGGGCTCCCGATGGCCCAGCAGCCGGGCGGGCAGCACCCGCGAGTCGTTGAGCACCAGGCAGTCCCCCGGGCGCAGGAGGGTAGGCAGATCAAAAAAATGCATGTGCCGGGTGGCTCCGGTCTCCTTGTCCAGCACCAGCAGTCGGGAGGCGTCCCGCCGCTCCAGCGGGGTCTGAGCAATCAGCTCCTCCGGCAGATAAAAATCAAAATCAGCGGTTTTTATGGCTTGCGCACCTCGATTCCAGTATAGTAAAAGGTCAGAATATCCTTGTAAGTATCACCCTGCTGGGCCATGGCATAGGCGCCCCACTGGCTCATGCCCACTCCGTGCCCCCAGCCGGACCCAGTGATGGTAAAGACGCCGGAGCTGCCGGCCGACGCGGAGGGCTTCACCTGAGAGGTGACGCCGTCCCCGCCGATGGCATAGACCTGCCCCTCAGTCAGTGTGCTCACTGCCCCACTCCCATCCACGGCATAGGCTCCGTTCAGTGTACTGAGGGAACCGGTGCCATTGACCGCGTAGCCTCCTCCGCTGCCGCCCGATATGGTGTAGTGCTGGGAACGCAGCCCCAGGAAGGTGCGGCACGCCTCCCGCGTCTTGCTCCAGCTCCGGCCGTTGGCATCGGTGAAGGTGATCTCGATGGCATTTCCGGTGGGACTGGTCTTGGTCACCCGGAAATCCACGATGGTGCTGTTTCCATAGCCTTTGCTCTGGAGCAGCTCGGTCAGCTCCTGGGCGGTATAGGTCACCGTCCAGTTGTAGTTAGAGATACGGTCCACGACGGAGGCCTCATAGGGGTCAATCTTCCCGATGAGATAGGGGTAATCCCTCCCCCACACGTTGACGGCGCTCTCGCTGGCTCCGCCGTTGTGGGAGGAGTAAACCGCCTGGTCCGCCACCCGCCCGTTGTACCACAGATACACCCCGCTGGTCTCCTCCACCGCCCGGCGGCTGTTGTCGCTGGCGGTAGCGATACCCACGTAGGCCTGACAGTCAGTGGTGTTGCACAGGTCGAAGCCCTGGCTCTGGTGCTTGCCCGCCTGGAGCTTTCCATAGGCGTAGCTGCGGGCGCAAACCGTCTGGGCTTTCAATGCCTCCAGGGGCCATGAGGGGCTCATCTCCTGGACGATGACGCCCTGGAGATAGTCGTCCATGGAAAGCACATTGACCACCGTGATGTCCCCGCCGTTCCGGCGGTATTCAAACGCCCCGAAATAGGAATAGCCCCGGAAGTAGGTTTCCGCCTTCACCGTGTCGTCCCGGTCGGGCTTAACCGCCAGATACAGGCCGGAGGTGCTGTCAAACTGAAAGAGGACCGTATTGGTGCCCGTCTTTACCACAGAGATCCCCGCCCCCGAGGTGCCCGCCACCGTGGCCCCGGTCAGGCCGAGGGAGGCCTGGGCCGCCTGGGCGGATGCACTGTCCAGGAAGGAGCCCACCCGCACATAGTAGGTGCCGTCGATCCAGGCCGGGAAGCCATCGCTGTACTGTGCTGCGGCGGCCGATGCCTCCTCAAAGGTGGCGTAGGTCTGGGGGAGCTGGAGATGGTAACACCCCACGGCGATGTCGGAGGTCTTGCTGTCGTAATAGCCGGAGCCACTCCAGTCCACATTCGACCCGTAGTACACATTCTGGGTTTTCACCATGGAGACCGTCGTCTCGCTGGTGTAGCCCAAGAGCTGGAAGGTCAGATCGCTGTCAAAGTAGCCGAAGCGGTAGCCGCTGCCCACGTCGTTGGCCAGGTTGGCCCCCGACAGGGCGTTTCCGCCGTAGAACAGGCCCACCCGGACCATCGGGTTGGCCTCCACCGAGGCCGCACCAGCCGGAGCAAGCCCACTTATCAATAAAATTGCAAGACAGGCAGTTACAAGCCGCAAAATATTTCCTTTTACCCTCTGCTTCATTGAATCACTTTTCAACTCTCTTTCATTGACACATGGGCTCCATCTGTGGTACAATCTTTGAAAACTAATCAGTATCAGATGCAGGATAGGAGCCGTGGCGGTTTCAAAAATGACAGGGAGCGCCCTGCACCTAAGTTGGACTGCGCCGTAGCGGCATCGTCTTTGACATTATAGTACAAAATCAGCGGACATGTAAACTGCTGATTTTCTTTTTATATGAAAGTCCTCATTTTCCCAGTCTCAAACAAGCTGGATCTGGAATAGGATATTATGGAACGACGGAGGTATTGGTTATGGAAAAGTACAGAGTTGGCGTCATCGGCGGCACCGGCATGGTCGGTCAGCGCTTCGTTACCCTTCTGGAGAACCACCCCTGGTTTCAGTTGACCGCCATCGCGGCCAGCAGCCGCTCTGCGGGCAAGACCTACGAGGAGGCCATTGGTGGCCGTTGGGCCCTGGATGTCCCCATGCCCGGGGAGGCCAAGGACATGGTAGTGCTCAACGCGGAAACAGACATCGACCGGATTGCCGCCCAGGTGGACTTCGTATTCTCCGCGGTGGACATGAAGAAGGAGGAAATTCAGGCCCTGGAGGAGGCTTATGCCCGCCGCGGGTGCCCCGTGGTCTCCAATAACTCCGCCCACCGCTGGACGCCCGACGTGCCCATGGTGGTGCCGGAGATCAATCCCGAGCACCTCCGGGTCATCGAAGCCCAGCGCAGGCGTCTGGGAACGGAGCGCGGCTTTATCGCCGTCAAGTCCAACTGTTCCCTGCAAAGCTATGTCCCCGCCCTCCATCCCCTGCGCGCCTTCGGCCTGGAGCAGGTGCTGGTCTGCACCTATCAGGCCATCTCCGGTGCGGGCAAGACCTTCGAAACCTGGCCGGAGATGGTGGACAACGTGATACCCTACATCGGTGGTGAGGAGGAAAAGAGCGAGCAAGAGCCCCTGAAGCTGTGGGGCCGGGTGGAGGACGGCGTTATCGTCAATGCCGTAGGCCCGTCCATCACCGCCCAGTGTCTCCGCGTTCCCGCCTCCAACGGCCACATGGCAGCCGTTTTCGCCCGGTTCCGGAACAAGCCCTCTCTGGACGAAATCAAAGCCGCCTGGGCGGGCTTCCAGGGCCGTGCCCAGGAGCTGGCCCTGCCCTCTGCCCCCAAGCAGTTCCTGCACTACTTTGAGGAGCCTGACCGCCCCCAGACCCGGCTGGACCGGATGACCGAGGGCGGCATGGCCGTGTGCATCGGCCGGCTGCGTCCCGACACCCAGTACGACTACAAGTTCGTCTGTCTGTCCCACAACACCCTCCGCGGCGCGGCCGGCGGTGCGGTTCTCCTTGCTGAGCTTCTCTGCGCGGAGGGGTATATCCAAAGGAGGTAAACCCCATCTTATGCGAGAGCCTGTTTTCACCGGAGCCTGTACCGCCATTGTCACCCCCTTTGACCAGAGCGGCGCCATTGATTACGGCTGCTTCGGCCGCCTGATCGACCAGCAGCTCGACCACGGCGTGGATGCCATCTGTGTCTGCGGAACCACCGGCGAGAGCGCCACCCTCTCTATCCGGGAGCACATCGCCGCCGTGGCCTTCTGCGTCAAGCGGGTTAACCACCGGGTGAAGGTCATTGCCGGCGCGGGGAGCAACGACACCTCCGCTGCCCTCTACCTCTCCCAGCACGCCCAGGACTCCGGCGCGGACGCCCTGTTGCTCGTCACCCCCTACTACAACAAGGCGTCCCAGACCGGCCTCATTCAGCACTACACCTACATAGCCGACCGGGTGGAGCTGCCCATCCTTCTCTACAATGTACCCTCCCGCACCGGCGTATCCTTTACCGCCGAGACCTACCAGCTTCTCTCGCAGCACCCCAACATCAACGGGGTCAAGGAGGCCAGCGGAAACTTCTCCCTGCTCTCCCACACCCGCGCCCTCTGCGGCGATGACTTCCACATCTGGTCGGGCAACGACGATCAGGTGGTGCCCATGATGAGTCTGGGGGCCAAGGGTGTCGTTTCCGTGGCGGCCAATCTCGTCCCTGAGGTGATGGTTCAGATGAGCCACCTCTGCCTGGAGGGCCGATTCCGGGAGGCCGCTGCGCTCCAGATCGAGTACACCGACCTCATCGACGCTCTCTTTCTGGAGGTCAACCCCATCCCCATCAAGACTGCCCTGAATCTGGCCGGCTATGAGGTGGGGTCCCTGCGCCTCCCCCTTTGTGCCATGTCCGACGGACACCTGGAGACCCTGCGCCGCGCCATGGAGAGCGTTCACCTGCTCCAGTAGCGGAGAAAGGATGTGAACTATGGTTCAACTGCTCCTCTCCGGCTGTAACGGCCGGATGGGCCATGCGGTAGAGGCTATCTGTGCCGCTGAACCGGAGCTGGAGCTGGCCTCCGGCTTTGATCTGCTGGGCGCGGATATCCACGATTTCCCGGTATATGCCTCCCCCGCCGAATTTCAGGGAGAGGCCGACGTTGTGGTGGACTTCTCCAGTCCCTCGGCCCTTCCCGCTCTGCTGAGCTTCGGCCTGGAACACAGGATGCCCCTTGTGCTGGCCACCACCGGCTATGACCAGGGACAACTGGAGGAGATACAGCAGGCTGCCCGTTCCATCCCTATCTTTCGCTCCGCCAACCTGTCCCTTGGCGTAAACATCCTCGTCGAGTTGGTACGCCGGACCGCAGCGGTGCTGGGTGGGAGCTGTGACATCGAAATCGTGGAGCGGCACCACAACAAGAAGATGGATGCCCCCAGCGGGACGGCCCTCATGCTGGCAGAGGCCGCGGCAGACGCCCTCCCTTGCCAACCGGAGCTGGTCTGCGGCCGGCAGGGTATCCGGCGGAGCCGGGAGCGCTGTGAAATCGGCATCTCCTCGGTGCGGGGCGGTGGAATTGTGGGCGACCATGAGGTGCTCTTTGCCGGGCGGGATGAGCTCATTGAGCTGCGGCACTCCGCCCTGAGCCGCGAGGTGTTTGCCTCCGGAGCGGTTCAGGCTGCCCGGTTTCTGGCTGCCGGGCAGTCCCCCGGTCTATACTCCATGGCGGACTTGGTGACCTATTTGGGCCTCTAAAAGGGAGGTGGGGGGGGGGGGGGGGGG
>NZ_CAXSQB010000006.1:41944-116584 GCF_964239415.1 Clostridium sp. ATCC BAA-442
GCGAAGCTTCGCTTCGCACCTCCCTTCACTACTCTACTCGTTCAGTTTTTAAGGAGCGCCGTCCAGAGGCCTCCCGTTTCCGTCCAGGCGCTTGAGTGCCAAGCGTTTGTTGACCCAGTCCCGCACCAGTGCATACAGCACGGCAAAGGTGGGCACACCCAGTACCATACCCGGGAACCCAAACAGGCCGCCGCACACCACAATGGAAACCAGCACCCAGATGGCTGACAGGCCCGTGCTGTCGCCCAAGATCTTGGGGCCGAGGATGTTGCCGTCAAACTGCTGAAGGCCGATGACCAAGGCAAAGAACCGCAGGGCCGCCCAAGGGTCGACGATCACCAGAATCATCAGACAGGGGATGGCGCCGATGATCGGTCCAAAAAAGGGGATAATGTTGGTGACGCCCACCACGACGCTGACCAGCATGGGATATGGGATGCGGAAAATCAAGCAAAGGATAAAGCAGAGCACACCGATGATGGCCGAGTCGATCAGCTTGCCATTGATAAAGCCTACAAATACCCGGTTGGCATGTCCGCATACCCCGAGAAGCCAGTCCGCCCGCCGCCTGGGCAGAATGGCGTAGAGCATCTTCTTGATCTGCGGAACCAGCCGCCCCTTCCCTGCCAGCATGTAAACCGAGGAGATCAGTGCGGTAATGCCCGAGATCACCCCACTGCCGATGGCGTAGCCAAAGTTCAGCAGATCCGGCAGAGCCTTGGAGAGATAGGCGGCAATATTGGTCATCAGGTCCTGATAAGAGCCAATAGCCTCATTCAGGGCCTCCGCCTCCAGTCCAAACTGCTCGGAGAGGGTCTGCACCAGGCTGTTCAGGCTGGTCAGATAGGTCTGCATGTTGGTGGCCAGATCTACCACGCTTTGCGCCACCTGCGGTATGATCAGGTTGAGCAGGACCACAACGATCGCCAGGGCGATCAGATAGACCGTCAGAATCGCCAGCCCACGCCGGTGCTTCTGCTTTTGGTAGAGCTTTCGCTCAAAAAAGCACATGGGCGTATTGAGCAGATAGGCGATAGCAAAACCTGCAATAAAGGGCGTCAGCACACCCATAAATGTGCGCACCCGGACCGCGATAACATCGAAATTGGTCAATCCCACATAAAACAGGATAGCGGCCAACAGGACGATCAGGAGAGATAACGATCCCCGATCCAGAATATACCATTTCTTTTCCCCTTGCTTGTCCTTATCCTCCATGCCGCAATCCCCTTCCGTATTGGCTATCCTGTTAAGATTGTATCATGATCCAATCACTTCCGCAACCGAAAAAGGGCGCCGGAGGGGAATTATCCTCCGGCGCCTTTTTTCATTCACCGAGCACCGCACGGTGGAAGACCTTTTTTCCCTTTTTGAGCATTATACCCTCGCCGGAGAGCTGTTCGGCGGTCACGGCTGCGGCCACATCGGTGACCTTCTGACCGTCCAACTCCACCCCTCCCTGCTCCACCAGGCGGCGAGCCTCCTTCTTGGAGGGCACCAGGCCGCACTTGAGCATCAGCTCCAGCACCCCGATCGCCCCGTCAGTCAGATCGCCGGTGTCCAGGGTGGTGGTGGGCACGTTGGACTTGTCGCCTCCCTGGGCGAACAGGGCCTTGGCCGCGTCCTGGGCCTTCTGCGCCTCCTCCTCGCCGTGAACCAGCTTGGTCAGCTCAAAGGCCAGGATCTCCTTGGCTTGATTGAGCTGGGCGCCCTCCCACTTGTCCATCTCGTCGATCTGCTCAATGGGAAGGAAGGTGAGCATACGCAGGCACTTGAGCACATCGCTGTCGCCCACGTTGCGCCAGTACTGGTAGAACTCATAGGGACTGGTCTTGTTGGGATCCAGCCACACCGCGCCCTTGGCGGTCTTGCCCATCTTCTTCCCCTCGGAGTTGAGCAGCAGGGTAATGGTCATGGCGTGGGCATCCTTGCCCAGCTTGCGGCGGATGAGCTCGGTGCCGCCCAGCATGTTGGACCACTGGTCATCACCGCCGAACTGCATGTTGCATCCGTAGTGCTGGAACAGGTGGTAGAAATCGTAGGACTGCATGATCATGTAGTTGAACTCCAGAAAGCTCAGCCCCTTCTCCATGCGCTGCTTATAACACTCGGCCCGCAGCATGTTGTTCACGCTGAAGCAGGCGCCCACCTCGCGGAGCAGCTCCACATAGTTCAGGTCCATCAGCCAGTCGGCGTTGTTCACCATCTGGGCCTTGCCGTCACCGAACTCGATAAAACGCTCCATCTGCTTCTTGAAGCAGGCGCAGTTGTGCTGTATGGTCTCCACCGTCATCATGGAGCGCATGTCGGTGCGGCCGGAGGGGTCACCCACCATACCGGTACCGCCTCCGATGAGGGCGATGGGCCGGTTGCCCGCCATCTGGAGCCGCTTCATCAGGCAAAGGGCCATGAAGTGGCCCACGTGGAGGGAATCGGCGGTGGGGTCGAAGCCGATATAGAACACCGCCTTACCCTCGTTGATCATCTTGGAGATCTCTTCCTCATTGGTTACCTGGGCAATGAGGCCACGGGCCTTCAGTTCTTCGTAACAGGTCATAGTTTCATTCTCCTTTTCTTTCGTCCATAGGGACGCCCCTACAGTAATTGCTAATTAGTATGTCTGCACTTTGTGTTTTAATATAAAAAACGCCCCCTGTCCTCACGGACAGAGGGCGTTGTCAAACGCGGTACCACCTCTGGTTCACCATCCCCTCACGGAGACAGCCTCATGGAGTGCCAACACACTCCGGCGCGGTAACGGGCGCACCCGACACACCCCTACTGTGCGCTTTCACGCGGTTCGGGCGGCTGCTCCAGGGTGTATTTCCCGGCCTGTCCCCTCCCCCTCACACCAAGACGGGGGCTCTCTGGGCGGGACATAAGACGGTACTTCTCCCTGTCATCGCAGTCTCATATTGAGTTGGATTATAGTACGGGGCAGCCAGTTTGTCAAGGGAAAGATTTAACTCAGCAAAAGATTACTTTTGTTGAGTTAAAGCCCGCTTGAACCGTTCCGCACTGTCCAGCAGTTCCCCCGCCGCCTCCAGTGTCGCGCCGGTGATGCGCTCACCAGAGGTCAGCCGGGCCAGCTCCTCCATGCGCCGCTCCCGGCTCAGGCGCTCTACTTCTGTGAAGGTTCTCCCCTTGCGCTCCCCCTTCTCCACGGAGAAATGGACGTCCGCCATGGCCGCAAGCTGGGGCAGATGGGTGACGCAGAGCACCTGCTTGGTGCGGGCCACGCCCGCCAACTTCTCCGCCACCTTCTGGGCTGCCCGGCCGGACACACCGGTGTCCACCTCGTCAAAGACCAAGGAGCCCACGTGGTCATTCTCTGCCAGCACATTCTTGAGGGCCAGCATGATGCGGGCCAGCTCACCGCCGGAGGCGATCTTCTGGATGGGCTTCAGATCCTCCCCTACATTGGCGGACATAAGGAACTGCACCTCGTCCAGTCCGGTTTCGTCCATGGCGTACTCCCCTGCTTTGGGCCGGAACTCCACCTGGAACCGCACTTTCGGCATGTCCAGTTGGGCCAATTCGGTTTGAATACGCTCCTCCAGCGCCTTGGCCGCTTCACGGCGTGCCTGGCTCAGCGCCTCACCCCGCCGCCGGACCTCCTCCATCGCTTTGCCCAGATCCCTTTCCAACCGGGCGATGGTATCGCTGGAGAACTGAATTTCGTCCAGCTCCTTTCTGCACCGCTCCAGGTAGTCCAGCATATCCTCCACGGAGTCCCCGTACTTCTTTTTCAGCCGGTAGATCACATCCAGACGACTCTCCAGCTCGTCCAGCTCACCGGGTTCAAAGTCGAAACCGTCCCGTAAATCCCGCACCTGCTCGGCCAGATCATCGGCCGAGCAGCGCAGCTCCGTCAGCCTGTCCACCAGCTCCGCCACCTGCCCGCTCAGCCGGGCCGCCGCGTGGAGTGAACTCTCCGCCGCGCCGATCAGGCCGGCGGCCCCCTCACGCTCCTCATCGCCTGAGAGGGCCAAATGGGCGCCCTCTACCGCCTCAATCAGCTTGCCCGCATTGCGCAGCAAATTGCGGCGCTCGGTGAGGGCCTCCTCCTCCCCAGCCTTCAGTCCGGCCCGCTCCAGCTCGGCGATCTGGAACTCCAAACTGTCAATGCGCCGGGCTTTCTCCGCCTCGTCGATCTGGAGAGCCGCAATCTCCCGGCGCAGGACCGCAAAGCGGCCAAAGGCCGCCCGGTATTCCTCCTGCAGCGATCCCGTTTCTCCGAATCCATCCAGATACTCCAGGTGGCACCGCTCGTCCAGGAGCTGCTGGCCGTCGTGCTGCCCGTGGATATTGAGGAGCTGCCGGCCCAGTTGCCGTAGCTGAGCTACGGTGATTAGCCGTCCGTTCAGGCGGCACACATTCTTGCCGTCCGGCTGGATCTCCCGCTGGATCAGCAGATTTCCATCCTCGTCCGGCCCTCCGCCGTTCTCCTGGAACCAGGCCAGCGGAGGCAGGCCGGTAAAGACGGCATTGACGAGGGCGGATCTGGCCCCTGTCCGAATCAGATCCCGGCTGGTTCGCTCTCCGATGATGGCGCCGATGGCATCCACTACAATGGACTTGCCGGCTCCCGTTTCCCCCGTCAGAGCGTTGAATCCCTTGTCGAACTGAATGTCCGCCGATTCGATGACTGCGATATTCTCAATGTGCAACAGTGAGAGCATGCCGACCACCCCGCCGTTTCCGCTTTATTTCAGCATTGTGTGGATCTCGTTGCAGAACTCCTGCGCGTCCTCGTTGGTGCGCATGACCAGCATCGCGGTATCGTCCCCCGCAAGACTGCCCACCAGTCCTGTGATCTCCATGCCGTCAATGGCTGCGCAGGCCGCCGATGCCACTCCCGGCATGGTCTTGAGCACAATGATGTTCTGGGCCAGATCAAAGGAGATGACCCCCTCCTTGAAAATCGTGCGCAGCCGGCTGGCGACATTCAGCGACGCCTTGCGCTCTGACACCGCGTAGCGGTAGGTCCCGTAGCCAGTAAGCTCCTTGATCAGATGCAGCTCTTTGATGTCCCGGGAAATGGTCGCCTGGGTAGATTGGAGTCCGCGGGCCCTCAGCTCCGCCAGAAGCTGATCCTGTGTATCAATATCCTGTTCCTCAATAATGCGCAAAATCTCCTGCTGACGTTTTCCCTTCACGCCTTGGCACCTCCCAGTTTCTGACTTAGTATATCA
Organism: Clostridium sp. ATCC BAA-442; assembly: GCF_964239415.1. NCBI lineage: Bacteria > Bacillati > Bacillota > Clostridia > Eubacteriales > Clostridiaceae > Clostridium > Clostridium sp. ATCC BAA-442. Next base: position 47,140 of record NZ_CAXSQB010000006.1, read on the forward strand.
TAAAAGCTCCGACCTGTCACCCGTACCAGACGGGTCTTGGAGCTGGACATCTTCAGCTCCACCACATCGCCGCTGCCCAGACGAAACGCCTTGCCGCCATCTACCGACAAATAGGCAGTCTTGCGTGACTGCTTCCCCATTTTAATGGACACCGTACGCTCCCGTCCCAAGACGATGGACCGGGCGGAGAGGGCATGGGGACAGATGGGCGTCACAATCATATTCTCCGCCGTAGGCTCCACGATGGGGCCGCCCGCCGACATGGAATAGGCTGTAGAGCCGGTGGGCGTACTTACAATCACGCCGTCAGCGGAAAAATTGGCGATCATCACCTTGTCGCCATATACCTCCAGATCCACGACCCGGGCCACAGCCCCTTTCGTGAGGGCTGCGTCGTTCAGGGCGATGTCATTGAACAGCACCTTTCCATCCCGGCGGACCGCTACATCCAACATCATACGGGATTCGATCGTGTACTTCCCGGCCGCCAGCTTGGACAGCATGGACAGCTCGCTCTGCTCCAGCTCGGCCATAAAACCCACGCTGCCCAGATTGACCCCCAGTATAGGCACCTTGTGGGCGTTGGCGTCCTTGGCCGCGTGGAGGATGGTTCCGTCTCCTCCGAAGCAAACCAGCATGTCCGCGTTTTTCAGCTCCTCCTGGGTGTCCTTAAACTGGATATGCTTGGGAAATTCCAGATTGCTGCCCTCCGGGAGGAAGGGCAGACACATGGCGGTCTCCACCCCCACGTTCCGCAGAATCTTTTCCGCGGCCTGGGCCGCCCGCAGGCCCCGGTCCCGGTATGGGTTTGGGCTCAATACCACTTTCATTGTCCGGTTCCCTCCAATGCCCCGTGCGATGCCTCGACCAGAGCTGAAAGGTCGCCGTTCCAGGGCTCGCCCGCCCCGACACACAGGTGTCCCAAATATTCGATGTTGCCCTCCGGTCCTCGAATGGGCGAAAAGGTCATTTCCTTTACAGTAAAGTCCGCCTCATGAGCGTTCTGCAAAAACTGCCGCAGCACCTCCAGATGGACAGCGGGGTCCCGCACAACCCCCTTCTTGCCCACCTTCTCACGGCCCGCCTCAAACTGGGGCTTCACCAGACAGACTACCTGTCCGTCCGGCTTTAGGATACCCCGTAGGGCGGGTAAAATCAGCTTTAAGGAGATAAAGGACACATCCACTGTACCGAAGTCCAGCGGCTCTGGAATCTGCTCCGCCGTCAAATAGCGCACGTTGGTCCGCTCCATGCACACCACCCTGGGATCACTGCGCAGGCTCCAGGCCAACTGTCCATAGCCCACATCCACTGCATACACCTTTTCCGCCCCATTTTGGAGCATACAGTCGGTAAAGCCGCCGGTGGACGCCCCGGCATCAATGGCATGTACTCCCTTTAAGCGAATGCCGGAAAAAGTCTTGAGGGCTTTCTCCAGCTTCAGCCCGCCCCGGCTCACATAGGCCAACGCCTGTCCACGCACCTCAATCGGGGCGTTCTCCTCAACCTGCGTCCCGGCCTTGTCCACCTTTTGTTCCCTGACATAGACTTGACCGCTCATGATCACCGCCTGGGCCCGCTGCCGGCTTTCAGCCAGACCTCGTTCCACCAGCAGGACATCCAGCCGCTTTTTTACATTAGCCATGACGGCAGACCTCCAATGCTCTGTGATATAGGCTCGCCCCGTCCAAACCGCACAGCCTTTGAAGCTGGGGCACCGTTCCATGGGTAACAAAGGCGTGTCCGGTATTCGCCAAGGCCAGCCTTCGCACCTGGATGCCAGCGTCAAACAGGCCTGCGGCGATGCGCTGCCCCACACCGCCCGCCGCCGCGCTGTCCTCCGCAACCAGAAGCCGTCCTGTCTTTTGAACAGAGGCAGTCAGCCGCTCCAGCGGAATCGGTGTAATGGTATTTAACTTCACAACCTCTGCCTGGATGCCATTCCGTGCCAGACGGTCAGCGCAGTCCAGAAGCTGGTTAAGCATCATACCATAGCCCGCCAGGGTAATGTCCGCTCCCGTCCGCAGCAGGGTGGCTGGCTCCACCGGGACGCTGCCCTGGTAGGCGCCCTCCCCTCCCCTGGAGTAACGGACTGCCACTGGACCCTCCACGTCATAGATGGCATAGCGCAGCATCTCCCGCAGCTCCTGAAAACTGCTGGGGCAGAGCACCGTCATGCCGGGGATGGTATCGAGAAAGGCTGGATCAAAGACGCCGTGGTGGGTCTCGCCGTCCTCCCCCACCAGCCCGGCCCGGTCCACCGCCAACACCACATGGAGCTGCTGAAGCGCCACGTCGTGGAGCAGCATATCGTAGCTGCGCTGGAGGAAGGAGGAGTACACTGCAAAGACCGGGCGCATCCCCTGCTTGGCCATTCCCGCTGCCATGGCCACCGCATGGCCCTCGGCAATGCCCACGTCAAAAAAGCGCGCCGGAAACTGACGGGCAAAGCGGTTCAAGCCGGTTCCCCCCTGCATGGCGGCCGTAATGGCACAGAGCTTGCCGTCTTGCTCTGCCAAGGAACAGAGGGTCTCTCCAAACACGGCGGAAAAGCTCTCCCCTGAACCATGCACCAGCTCCCCCGTCTCTACACAGAAGCGGCCAACACCGTGAAACTGATCCGGATTGCGCTCCGCTGGTGTATAGCCTTTTCCCTTCACAGTTCTTACATGGAGCAAAACAGGTCCATTCAGCTCCTTTGCATAGCTCAAAAGCTGCGTCAGATACTTGACATCATGCCCATCCACTGGTCCCAGGTAGGTAAAGCCCATATCCTCAAACAGGCTGCACGGCAACAGACTGTCTTTGATGGCCGTCTTGATCTTGTGGGTTGCATGGTAGATGTGACCGCCCAGCGGCAATACGCTCATGACCTTACGGTAGCCCTTCTTAAAGCGCAGGTACTGGGGCTTCAGCCGCTGGCGCGCCAAATGCTCCGCCACGCCGCCCACGCTCTTTGTGATCGACATGCCGTTGTCGTTGAGAATGACGATGAGCGGTTCCCCGCTGTCCCCCGCATCGGACAGGCCCTCATAGGCGAGCCCGCCGGACAAGGCGCCGTCGCCGATCAACGCCAGAACATGATAGTCCGCATGTTGTAATGTTCTTGCCCTTGCCATTCCAATGGCCACCGATACTGAGTTAGAGGCGTGTCCCGCGACAAAGGCGTCGCTTTCACTCTCCACCGGTTTGGGGAAGCCAGCAATTCCGCCGAAGGTACGCAGCGTTTCCATCGCCTGATTGCGGCCGGTGAGAATTTTGTGGGCGTAGCACTGGTGTCCCACATCGAACACCAAACGATCCCGTCCGGTGTCGAACACCCGGTGGATGGCGACAATCAACTCCACCGCTCCCAGGCTGGAGGCCAGGTGGCCGCCGGTGCGGGAAACCGTGTCGATCAGGCGCGCCCGCAGCAGCCGGCACAGCTCCACAGCCTCACCGTCGTTCAGTTCTCCCAGTTGATTTGGTACGTGATTCAGATCAAAATTCAGAATGGTTCCACCTCCCGGCCCACAAAGGCCCGGAATTCAAAATTACGTCCACAGCCAAGCGCCCAGCAATCCTACACTGATACCCAATAGGCCGCCCATCAGCACTTGGAACGGCGTGTGCCCCAGGAACTCCTTGAGCTCCTTACCGAAAATGGCGGGCTTCATCTCAGTCCAGTGTTCCATGATATAGTTCAGGATTTTGGCCTGCTCCCCCGCCGCCTTGCGGACATTGGCCGCGTCGTACATCACCACAATGGCGACCACGGCAGAAATGGTGAATACGGGCGACGCCCAGCCGTACATATAGCCCATAGCCGCCGCGCAGGCGCAAACAAAGGCAGAGTGGGAGCTTGGCATTCCCCCGCTGGAGAGAATATGGCGCCAGTCCAGCTTTCCCTGGGAAATCAGCGTGATGACAAACTTGAGCACCTGGGCGATCGCCCAGGCCAGGATGGACAGGTTTAAAATCAGATTTCCGGTCAGAAAATCTACGACATTGCTCATATAAGTCCTCTCATTTCTCGCGGCCGGCCAGCGACTGCGCCAGACCGCGGAGGCTCTCCGCCTCCGAACCGAAGGGCGCCAGGGCCTCCACCGCCCGGTCGGTCAACTCCGCCACCAGGATGCGGCAGTCCGCCAGACCTTTGAGCGCCACAAAGGTGGTCTTGTCGCTCCTGACGTCTGAACCGATGGGCTTGCCCAAGGTGGCCTCATCACCCACTACGTCCAGGATATCGTCCTGAATCTGGAAGGCCAGCCCCAGGCAGTCGGCATAGCGGCACAGGGCCTCCCGCTGTTCCTCCGCTCCGCCGGCCACGGCGCAGCCCATCTCCACAGCCGCTCTGATCAGCGCACCGGTCTTGAGGCGCTGAAGCTCCTCCACCTCGGTCAGGCCAAGGGCGCGGCCCTCGCCGGCCATATCCAGTACCTGTCCGCCCACCATGCCGCGGCCGCCGGCGGCCCGGGCCAGGATGCCCGCCGCCTCCAACACACGCTCCGGCGGAAGCTTCTGTCCCGGGGCCAGCATGGTCTCAAAAGCCGCCGTCAGAAGGCCATCGCCGGCCAAAACCGCGTTGGCTTCGCCAAACACCTTGTGGTTGGTAGGGCGGCCCCGCCGCAGATCGTCATCGTCCATGCAGGGCAGGTCGTCGTGAATCAGGGAGTAGGTGTGAATCATCTCAATCGCCCCGGCAAAGGGCAGGGCATCCTCCACTGCTCCGCCGCACAGGCGGCAGGCCTCCAGCACCAGCACGGGCCGGAGGCGCTTTCCGCCGGCCAGAAGGCTGTAGCGCATGGCGTCATACAGGTTCCCACGGGGCGCACAGTCCTGGAAACAGGCGTGCAGCCAATCCTCGATCCGGGCCCGGTGCTCATCCAGCCGTTCCAGCTCCGCCATGGCTATCCCTCCCCCTCAAACGGCTCCTCTACCGGTTTTCCATCCGGCCCGGCCAGGAGCTTGGAGACCTTCTGCTCCGCCTTGTCCAACTGTGTGGTGCATTTCTTCATCAGTCTGGTCCCTTCTTCAAAGAGGGCCAGCGCATCCTCCAGAGGAGCGTCACCCTGTTCCAACTGTTTTACAATCTCCTCCAGCCGCGCCATGGCCTGTTCAAAGGTTACTTTCTTTTCCGCCATCTATTTCGTCCTTTCCCTATCCGGCAGGTTCAATCACTTTACAGGAAACCTTGCCATCCGTCATGCGCAGGCGCAACGTCTCGCCCGGCATGGCCTCCTTCGCGGAGCGAAGTACCGCCCCGTCTGACCGCTGGGGAATGGCATAGCCCCGGCCCAGTACCTTGAGGGGACTCAGGGCGTCCAGCGCCGCTGCCAATCGGGCAAAGCGCTCCCGCTCCCGGCCCATGGCCCCGGTCAGTCCGTGGGCCAGCCGGTCCCGCTGGTAGTCCAGCAGCATCCGCCGGTCATTGATATAATTCATGGGGTCCTGTAGCGCCCGGCAGCGCCCGGCCTGCTCCAGTTCACGGCAGGCCCGCTCCAGTCGGCGGCCCATTGCCCCGGTCAAGCGGCCTTCCATCTGCTCCAGCCAGCCATAGCACTCGTTCTGATCCGGCACCGCCAGCTCCGCGGCGTTGGAGGGGGTGGCCGCCCGGAGATCCGCCACAAAATCCGCAATGGTCACGTCGGGCTCATGGCCCACGGCGGAGATGACCGGAATCTCAGAGGTGTAGATGGTACGGGCCACGTCCTCGTCGTTGAAGGCCCAGAGATCCTCCATGGAGCCGCCGCCCCGTCCGGTAATCAGCAGGTCGGCCACCCTATGCCGGTTGGCCCAGGCGATGGCCGCGCAAAGCTCCCCAGGGGCCTCCGCCCCCTGTACCCGCACCGGCAGCACCAGCACCTCCGCCAGCGGCCAGCGGGCCCCCAGTATGCGGAGCATATCCCGCACCGCCGCCCCCGCCGGGGAGGTAATGAGGGCGATTTTTCGGGGATAGCGCGGGATGGGCTTCTTGTGGGCCGGGTCGAACAGCCCCTCTTGGTAGAGCTTCTGCTTGAGCTGTTCAAAGGCCACATGGAGGTCCCCCACGCCGTCGGGGGTCAGCTCACTACAGTAGAGCTGATACTGCCCGTCCCGTGGAAAGACCGTTACCCGGCCAAAGGCCACCACCTTCATGCCGTTTTCCGGACGGAACCGCAGGCCCATGGCCTCCCGCCGGAACATGACACAGCGGATGGCCCCCTCCGCGTCCTTCAGGGAGAAGTAGTGGTGTCCGGAGGGATAGGCCTTGTAGTTGGAGAGCTCTCCCCGCACAAAAAGGCCGGCCAGAGCACCGTCGCGGTCCAGCAGGCCTTTGATATATTGGTTGACCTGGGTTACGCTGTAAATTGGGGCGTTCTTCATGCCTCGGCCTCCTGTCTCAGACTGCGCCAGGCCAGAATGGCCGCCCCCATGGCGTTGTCGGTGGAGTACTGGGGCGCGGCAAAGGCTGCGTCGCTCATAACAGTACGCAGCAGGCGGTTGGAGGCCACGCCGCCGGAGCACAGCACCGGCAGGCCGGGCCAGCGTTTCCGGGCCGCGTCGGTGGCCCGACGTACTGCCGACGCCACCGTCTCCAGGGTAAAGCGGGCGATCTCCGCCGGCGGCTCTCCCTGCTCTGCCAGCGCCTTTCCCTTATTTTCCATCCCGGAAAGGGAGAATGTCAGGTCGTTCAGCTTTACAGGAAATCCCCGTACCGGGCCGCTCTCCGACGCCAGGGCATCCAGCGCCTTTCCCGCCGGGAAGGGCAGGCCCAGGAGCACGCCGGTGCGGTCGATGAGCTGTCCGGCGGAGATGTCGCTGGTGCCGCCCACGCATTGCGCCCTGACATTGACCCCGTCCGGCTCCACATAGAGCAGCTCTGTGGTGCCGCCGGACAGGTGCCAGGCCAGCATGGGCCGGTCCAGCAGCTCCAGCCGTCCCGCTGACCAGGCGGCGGCGGCGATGTGGCCCTGCTGGTGGGATACGGGGTAAAACGGCACGCCCAACGCATCCGCCAGTGTCCGCCCCTGCCCCTCTCCCACCAGAAAGCAGGGCATATAGGAGCCCTCCACCGCCCTCGGCCGGGCACTGGCCCCCACGGCGGACAGGCCGGTCAGCCAGCCCTCCGCCCGCAGCTCGGCAAAGCGCCCAGGCAGGTGTTTGATGTGCTGGAACAGCGCGTCGCTCTGCCGCAGACCCAGCTCGCCGGGGCGCACCTCCAGCAGCCGGCCGGCGTTATAGCCGCCGCTGCCGTCAAATACCGCCGCCGAGGTGGTGTAGTTGCTTGTGTCGATGCCCAGTGCGCGCATATTACGCCTCGTCCTGCGGCCGCTCCGCCGCTGGCTTGAGGCCCACCGGCTCCGGCGGGCACTCGTTGCGGACGAAGGAGCCCAGGATGCCGTTGACAAAGGACACGACCTCCGGCTCCTCATAGTGCTTGGTCATCTCCACCGCCTCATTGATGGCGGCGGCGTTTGGGATATCCTGCATATACAGGATCTCATACATGGCCACCCGCATGATCGCGATGGCCACCCGGTTCAGACGGGAGTATTTCCAGCCGATGGCATACTTCGAGATGTATTCATCCAGCTCGGGGCTGTGCTCATACACGCCCTTCACCAGCTTGGAGATATACTCCCGCTGCTTCTCATTGGGGAACTCCGCATAGAGCGGCTCCTCCTCCCCAATCTGCTCAAAGGTCTTGCGGTTCAGCGCCTCCGCCAGCAGTTCCTCTGCCGTCTGGTTGGTAAAGCCCAGCTCAAAGGCAAAGTGGACGGCAATCTCTCGGGCAGCAGTTCTGGTCATTCCGGTTCCTCCATGGCGGGATAATCCCGCGGCTTTTTGTCATAGATGATTGTATTATACAACAACCATGCATAAAAAGAAAAGAGCAAATTCCACGCAACGTCAAAAAGCCCAGGGCGCGCCCTCCGCACCCCGGGTTTTCCAGGAAAAACATACACAGACGCGGGCCGGAACCCGGCCCGCGTCTGGTGCTTCTCCCTTTACTGGGCCTTCTTTCCATCCCGGTCGAAGGCAACGCCCAGCACATGGACGTTGACACACTCCACCGTCAGGCCGCTGGTGTTCTCGATGGCACTGTATACCGCGTTTTGGACCTCCTTCGCCACATCAATAATGGTATAGCCATACTTGATGAGTAAGGAGACATCCACGCGGATGCTCTCCTCCTCCACTGCGATATGGATGCCCTTGGACAGGTTCTTCTTTCCGCCCAACAGTTCGGCGATATCACTGCCCAGATTGGCGGCGAGGCTTCCAACCCCCTCCACCTCCATGGCAGCGGCAGCGGCGATCACCGCCAGAACCTCCTCAGAAATATGGATGTTCCCAAGCTCGTCAGGGCGGGAGACATATTCCTTTCCATCCGCCATTCCGGTCACGCTCCTTTTCTCTACTCGGTCGTTTTCATTGTACCACAAAATAGAGAAATTACAACTGGTTTTTCACCGCGCGCTCCAGAACCACCTATCCCTCGGCCTCGATGATCTTCACCTGGCTGGCCTCCATCCCGGTCTCGTCGGTGACAATTTCAGTGATTTTTGCCACGTCCGCATCGGTGAGGCCGCCCTCCCGGGCCGATACCACCACGCTGACGCTCTCATCGCCGATAAAGGCCACGCAGTCGGTGTAGCCCTTGGCCGTCACCAGGTTCTCAATCTGCGCCTCGGAGACGGTATAACTGGCCAGGGTCTGGATTGCCTCGCCGTTGGCCTCCTTCATGGTCTCATCGGCGCTCTCATTGGCGATGGAATCCTGGAGGATCGCCAGGGCGCTGTCCCGCGCCTGCTGCCGGTTCAGACGGGCCGAGTCGAAATAGCTCCCGCCGCCGGTGGTCCCTGCCTCGGGCGAGGCGGAGGATGCCGGGTCGGGGCTCGCTGCCGTTCCTCCCACCAGCGGGTCGCTGGTCTGGCCGTTCACCAGGGCCGCCTCCCCCAGTGTCTTGCCCGCATCCGCCGTCTCTCCACTCTGATACGACCAGTTCAGATAGACGGCCACACAGACAAAGAGCACGATCGCGGCCACCACGGCATTTCGTTTCCACACTTTCATCTTTGCTTCCTCACTTTCCTTTACAAACTGATATCTTGTCCGCGCCAAGTCCCGTTAACGCGGAAACCGCCTCCACCAGACGAAGCTGGACCGTCGGCTCTCCGCCTCCCGAGCATACCACAAGAGCCCCCTGGAATTGGGGCGAAAGCTGCTGTAACGTCACCGTTCCCTCTACACCGGAGCCGGCTGAAATCACTACATTGGTTACTTCCGCCTCCGTCCTCCCCTCATCTACTGTGCTCTGGGAGTCCTGGGCCAGAATCCGGCGCGGGCCGCTCTGCAGGGTCAGCACCACCCGCACCTCCCCAACGCCGTCGATCTGGGCCAGGGCCTGTTCCAGCTTCCGCTCCAGCTCCTCCACCTGGAAAGGGTCGGAACTGGATTCCTGACTGCTTTCAACCGCCCCGCCGTCGCGCTTCTCCCCGCCGAAGGAAGGCAGCAGCAAAAGCACCACTCCGGCCAGAATCACCACAAGTACAAATTTGTACCGGTCAAACAGGCTGCGCAGCTTGCTGCCCCATACCCCGAAGCCCTCTGTTTTCATTCCTCGTCCCCGCTTTCGTACCGCTGCCGCTCCGCCGGGATGGCGAAGTCTTCCTCAATGGTCCGCTCCAGCGCCTCCTGCTGCTCTGCCGTCAGGCTGCCCATGACGGTAACCGACTGTGGAATAGGCCACTCTTCCTCCCCGTCCGCCTCCACTGTAACTTGGCAGTCGATGCCCAGGGCGGCCGCCTTGTCCTGAATATATGCGCCGGACTGTTCTTCTATGATGTCCTTCATTAAGATTTCGTTCTCCTCCTCCAGATCCGCGCTGTATGCGCTCAGCTCTAGCTTGTACTCCGTCAGTGCCCGGGTCAGCGCCGTGGTATCCAGCTTTAGCAGGGGGTTCAGGATAGCCGCCAGCAGCACCAGCCCCCCGGTCAGGCGGGCAATGCGCCTGATACTCCCCGCCGGAATCAGGCTCTCGGCCAGAGCCACGAGCATAGCCGCACAGGTGATCCCAACCAGCCAATGTCGAATCAGTTCCAGCATAGCCCCTACCTCACCACCGCCGTAATGGCGGAAACCATGGAGATGAGCAGCAGCAGGGCGCTGGCTCCGGTCATCCCAAGTACCAGCCCGAAGGCGCCGCCGATCTGGTCAATGAGCCCCGCCACCCGGCCGCTGGAAACGGTAGCGCTGAGGGCGGAGGTCACTTTATACGTCAGGTAGTGGATACCGAGCTGGAGGAAGGGTGCCACGCACATGCACAGCACCGCAAGCATGCCGAACACCCCCACCGCGTTTTTCAGTATTCCGGCCCCGGCCAATACGGTTTCCGCCGCGTCGGACAGGATACCGCCCACCACCGGAACCAGGCTGGACATGGTAAATTTGGCCGCCTTGACGGTTACCGCGTCGGTAGAGCCCGCAATCACACCGCTGACGGTCAGATAACCCACAAAAACCAGCAGGACCACGGTCAGTACACTGGTCACCACCCACTTCAGGGTGCCTGCGATGCGCTTGAGCCCCTCGTTCCCCACCGCCGCATAGGCCACACAGGCGGCTATGTAGGTATAGACCAGGGGCAGCAGCAGGCGGTTGATGAGGGTAATCAGTATGTCGGAAAAGAGCATGGTGGCCAGTTGGCGGGCCACTGCCCCACTGGGAGAGCCTGCGGCGGCGGCCGCCGCCGTAATCGTGGGCAGGAGTATCTTTGAAAAGGTCTCCATCTGTTCCAGCGCCTCCCGTCCCATTCCGATGAGGGAGTTGGCGTCCGCCACCGCCACCGCAGTGATGGCCAGTGCGCCCACAATGGCCACTACATCGGTGGTCTGACTCACCCCCATGCCGCCATACAGCCCCTCGGCCAGGCCGCACAGCAGTACCACCGTCAGCAGCAGCACACCGCTGCGCACAGCCTTGCGCACCACACCGGAGATCTGTCCGCTGCCGGTATCCAGAATGGTTTGGAGCCCTTCATCCAGACTGATGCCCGCCTCCAGCGCTCCGTCGGGCAGATAGCCCCCCGCCGCGTCCTGGAGCGCATCCAGATCCAGCGCCTCCGACTGGGCGGCCAGCACATCGCTGCCCGAGGCCGCCCCCATGCCCGACAGCAGAAGCAGAACCGCCAGGCACATCAGTATTCTTCGTCTCATTCGTATCCCCTTCGTCTTTTACAGCAGTCCCGTCACAGTATCCAACACCGCCCGCAGCAGCGGAAGGGCCACGCACAGGGCCACGGCGGCCCCCGCGGTCTCCACGAAGGCCGCGATGCCGCTCTCCTTCGCGTCCCGGCACACCTCGGCGGAAATGTGGGTCAGGATTGCAATACCCACGGTCTTGAGCACCGGAGCCAGCACCGCCGGCGACAGGCCGGCGGCCTCGCCCAGCTCGTCCATCAGGGCGCGCACGCTCTCCACCGCCCCCAGGGCCATGGTCAGAACCAGCGCTCCGGCGGCCAGAGAGAGAACCAGACCCACCTCCTGCGCCCGCTGCTTCACCACCACGGCGCACACAGCGGCGGCTACGGCGGCGGCGGCAATCTTCAGAATATCCTCCATGGTTCACAGCCCGAACAGGTTTTTAACCAGTTCAAACAGGCCGCTGATCTGCTGCACCACCATCATTAGTACCACTACCAGCCCGGCCAGGGTGGTCATGGTGGCCTGTTCATCCCGCCCCGAGCGGGAGAGCACCTGATTGAGCACCGAGACCAGAATCCCAATGGCCGCAATCTTGAAAATCAAATCCACATCCATATCGCACGCTCCCTCACAGCAGCAGGATAACCAGGAATGCCCCGGCCGTGATACCGAGCACCTGGTACATCCTCCCTTGTTTTTCACGGGCCTCCCGGGCCTGCTCCAGCGCCCGGGACAGCTCCGCACGGGTGTGGGCGAGGGCTTCCCGCTGCCCGTCCCCGTCATAGCGGCCCAGCACCTCCCCCAGCTCCTCCAGGGCCAGCCGCCCCGGGCCGTCCAGCCCCAGGGGCACCTGCTCCAGGGACTCCCGCCACAGCTCCGCCATGGACCGCTCTCCAAGCTCGTCCAGCAGGGCCCGGCAGCGGGCAAACAGCATGCACACCGGCGGAGGGCTCTCCGCCGCGGCGCGCTCCAGTAGCTCCGGCATGGGCGTCAGGCGGAAGGCAATCTCCCGCTCCATCCCCTCCAGCGCCCCCAGCAGAGCCCGAAGCACCGCCACCCGGCGGGAGAGCTGGGCGGCGGCGGCGCCGCCCAGCGCCCCCGCCCCGCCGGCCAGCAGCAGCGCCCCGATCAGCTTCAGCATAGCTCCACCACCTGGTAGCGCCGTTCCCTCCCCGCCCGCTCGATGATCACCAGCCGCCGGAACAGCCCCTCGTCCAGCAGGCGGCGGTACAGGGGACGGGCCTTCAGCTCCTCCAGACTCCCCGCATGGGCGGTACACAGCAGCGACACGCCGCAATTGGCCGCCATCTCCAGCGCCGCGGCGTCCTCCGGCGCGGTGATCTCATCCGCCGCCAGCACTTGGGGGTTCATTCCCCGCAGGAGCATCAGCAGGGCCGGCCCCTTGGGGCAGCCGTCCAGCACGTCGGTCTGCCGCCCGATGGAGAACTGCGGCTCCCCCTGATACATGGCGGCCAGCTCACCCCGCTCGTCCGCCACCCCCACACGGAGGGCGGGGCCGCCCTCCCCGTCGGAGACGGCACGGATCAGATCCCGCAGCAGGGTGGTCTTTCCGCCTCCCGGCGGCGAGAGGAGCAGTGTGCTCTGGAGCACGCCCCCACTCCACAGCCTGTCCAGGACCGCCGCGGAGAGCCCCGGCACCTCCCGGGCCACCCGGATGGCCAGCGAGGAGAGCTGCCGCAGATTTCGCACCTCCCCATCCCGCACCACGCCGCTTCCACAGATGCCGATGCGGTGCCCGCCGCGTACGGTAAAAAAGCCGTTGCGCACCCGTTCCAGCGCCGTATGGGCGGAGGCCTGAGTGGCAATCTCCAGCACCAGGCTCAGATCCATGGAACGCACCGGCGCCTCCGCACCAGGAACCGTCCGCTCACCCTCCGGGCAGACCAGAGTCAGTGGACGCCCCGCCCGCAGGCGGAGCTCCTCCGCCCGGGCCTGGCTTGTCCCATCCAGCCGTTCCACCGGCCGCCTGAGATGGGGCGGCAGCAGAGCCGCCGCCTGGCGGAACCGGACTGCATTTCGTTCTTCCGACATACCCTCACGTCCTTCTTTTGTACTTGGCACATCCTATGAACGCCTGTCCCCGTTTATGCCCCTTCTATTTATATTCACTATTCCTATCTATTTTGTATATTTTCCATAGATTGGCGGTCATAATTTTGTCGGAATCACCGCTTGCACAGTTCTCCCCGGATATGGTACCCTATGGACGAACTCAGTTTGTTATTGCTAACCACTTTACTGAGTCCCGAGCGACGTGCAATGTGATGCGGCATGTAAGTCCAGTTTGCTCACAAGGTGCGCTGTCTTTTTTTGCCCAAAAGTTAGTTATAGCTAATTACAACCTTGAGAGGAGGACCTCCCATCAAACGACATCTTTCCACCCTGCTCTTGGCACTGGCCCTTCTGGTGCTGTCGATCTGGTCACTGTTTCTCGGCGTGATCGATATAAACCTGTCCGGGCTGCTGTCGGGAGAGCTCGAACAACTGGAGATTTTTCTGATCTCGCGTCTGCCCCGCCTGCTGGCGATCCTGTGTACCGGGGTCGGTATGAGTGTGGCCGGTCTGATCATGCAGCAGCTCTGCATGAACAAATTCGTCTCTCCCACCACCGGAGCCACCATCTCCTCGGCCCAGTTCGGCATTCTTCTGGCCCTCCTGTTCCTGCCAAACTCCACTCTGTGGGGACGGGCGCTTTTCTCCTTCGTCTTTGCCGTTCTGGGTACCTGGACCTTTGTCTGGTTCATTCAGCGCATCCAGTTCAAGGACGTGGTCATGGTTCCCCTGGTGGGCATCATGTTCGGCAATGTCATCGGCGGCCTCACCAACTATCTGGCCTACCAGTATGAGATGACTCAGGCCCTGTCCACCTGGACCGTGGGCCACTTCTCCATGGTGCTCCGCGGCCGGTATGAGCTGGTCTACCTGATCGTACCGCTGGTCACCCTGGCCTTTCTGTTTGCCAACCACTTCAATATTGTCGGTATGGGGAAGGACTTCTCCAAGAACCTGGGCGTGCCCTACAACTTGGTGCTGTTCCTCGGGCTGACCATCGCCGCGATGATCACCGCCAGCGTGGTTGTGGTCGTGGGCTCCATCTCCTACATCGGCCTGATCGTCCCCAATGTGGTGGCCATGTTCAAGGGGGACAAGATCCGCGGCACGCTGATGGACACGGCCCTGTTCGGCGCCGTCTTCGTGCTGGGGTGCGACATGATCGGCCGGGTGGTCATCGCCCCTTACGAGCTCCCCATCGAGCTGATTGTGGGCATACTGGGCAGCCTTATCTTCGTGGTGCTGCTGCTCTACCGTCTCCGCCACGGCCGCAAGGCGATCCGTCTCACGGGAGGCGGCGCCGGCTGCGGCTGCGCCCCGGCGGCCCATCTGGATGGAGGTGACGCCGCATGAACCGGACAAGCACGGCCCTTCCCTCCGCCTCCTACCGGGCAAACGTCCGCAAGGTGACTCTGCTGGCCCTGCTGGTTCTGCTGGCCGCGGTGTGCTACATGGTTGTGGCGGTCAACTTCGGCAACCAGCAGTTGATGCTCTACTCCATGAAAATCCGCACCCCCAAGCTGGTAGTCATGCTCATCACCGCCTTTGCCATCGGCGGCGCCTCCATCGTGTTCCAATCCATCATCAACAATACCATCGTCACCCCCTGCCTGCTGGGTATGAACTCCCTCTACACCCTGATTCACACGGCGGTGGTCTTTTTCGCCGGCTCGGGCAGCCTTCTGGCCCGCAACGCGAACCTGTCCTTCGCGGCGGATGTGATCCTGATGGGCATTGTGGCCACCATTATCTACAGCTATCTCTTTCAAAAAACGAACCACAATGTACTCTATGTCCTGCTCATCGGCACCGTGCTCTCCTCCTTTTTCTCCAGCATCCAGACCACGCTAACCCGGGTGATGGACCCCAATGAGTACGACAGCCTGCTCTCCACCCTGGTGGCGGACTTTGAAAACATCAACTCCGAGATCATCGTCTTCGCCCTGGTGCTGCTGGCGGGGCTGATCTTCGTCCTGCGGCGGGATCTGGCCCTGCTGGATGTGCTCACCCTGGGCAAGCACCAGGCCATCAATCTGGGAGTGGACTACGACCGGAGCATCCGCCGCCTGCTGCTGGGCGTCACCCTGTGCATCGCGGTGGCCACTGCCATGGTGGGCCCCATCTCTTTCCTCGGCCTGATTATCGCCAACATCGCCCGTCAGCTCTTCAAGACCTACCGCCACACCTATTTGATTCTGGGCTCCGCCCTGGTGGGCATGGTGGTGCTGGTGGCGGGACAGCTTGTGGTGGAGCGTATCTACCACTACGCGGTGCCCATCAGCGTGTTCATCACCGTGGGCGGCGGTATCTACTTTCTCTATCTTCTTTTGTCCAACAGGAGGGTGTAACCCATGCGTGTCAAGGATCTGACCAAACAGTACGACGGCAAGACGGTGGTGGACTCCGTCAGCTTTGAAATCCCGAAAGGCAAGGTCATCTCCATGATCGGCCCCAACGGCGCGGGCAAGTCCACGGTGCTCAACATCATCTCCCGCCTGATCGCCCGGGACAGCGGCCTGGTGGACTTCGACGGCCGGGACATCGGCAAGTGGAAGAGCAAGGAGCTGGCCAAGCGGCTGGCCATCCTCACTCAGAGCAACAACATACAGATGAAGCTCACGGTTCGGGAGCTGGTGACCTTCGGCCGCTTCCCCTACTCGGGCAGCCATTTGAACGAGGAGGATCAGCGCATCATCGACAAGGCCATCGCCTACATGGAGCTGGAGCCCTTTCAGGACCGCTTCATTGACGAGCTCTCCGGCGGCCAGCGCCAGCGGGCCTATATCGCCATAGTCATCGCCCAGGACACCGAGTTCATCCTTCTGGACGAGCCCACCAACAACCTGGATATCTATCACGCCACCAATATGATGAAAATCGTCCGCCGCCTCTGCGATGAGCTGGGGAAGACGGTGATTCTGGTCCTCCATGAGATCAACTACGCGGCCTTCTACTCCGACTACATCTGTGCGTTCAAGGACGGAAGGATCGCCAAATTTGGAACCGTAGAGGAGGTGATGACCAAGGAAACGCTGTCGCAGATCTATCAGGTGGACTTTGAGATCATGGAGATCGAGGGTCGCCCCCTGTCCATCTACTATTGACCCTGCCGCTCAAACAACCGCGAACATTCGCTTAGAACAGGAGAACACACATGAAAAAAGGAATCTCTCTTGCACTCGCCCTGGCCCTCGCACTGGGCCTGACCGCCTGCTCCACCGGTGGAGACGACACCCGATCCACCGGCAGCCCCTCCCCCGCCGTGGAGAGCCCTGCGGCCGGCACCGAGGCCCCCTCCGCCCCCGAAACCGTCACCATCACCTCCCTGAACGCCGACAAGGAGTCCGTGGAGCTGGAGGTCCCCTACGATCCTCAGCGCATCGCCATTCTGGACATGGCCTCCCTGGATATTCTGGATGCCCTGGGCGTGGCCGGGGGCCGCGGTGGGGGGGGGGGGGGGCTCCGCCGACACCTCCCTGGACTACCTCCAGAGCTATGTGACCGATGAGAACGTGGCCAATCTGGGCACCATCAAAACCGCCGATCTGGAGGCGGTCATGGCCGCCCAGCCCGATGTGATCTTCATCGGCGGCCGCCTGGCCAAGTCCTACGACGCCCTGAGCGAGATCGCCCCCGTGGTCTACCTCGCCACCGACAGCGAGCTGGGCGTGGTGGAGAGTGTCCGCCAAAACGCCGCTACCATCGCCTCCATGTTTGGCCTGGAGGACAAGGTGGACGAGCTGATGGCCGGCTTTGACGTCCGCATCCAGACCCTGGCCGACTTCGCCGCGGACAAGACCGCCATCGTGGGTATGTGTACCAGCGGCGGCTTCAACGTGTTGGGCAACGACGGCCGCTGCTCCATCATCGGCCGGGAGATCGGCTTTGAGAACATCGGCGTGGATGCTGACATCGACACCTCCACCCACGGCAACGAGGCCTCCTTCGAGTTCGTTGTGGAGAAGAACCCCGACTACATCTTCGTCATGGACCGGGACGCCGCTATTCAGACTGACGGCGCCCAGCTCGCCCAGGAAATCATGGAGAACGAGCTGGTCATGGGAACCGATGCCTACAAGAACGGCAATATCGTCTATCTGGCCCACCCCGCCGTATGGTACACCGCCGAGGGCGGCATCACCGCTCTGGACATTATGCTCCAGGATCTGGAGAGCAAGCTGCTGGGCTGAGCCCGGCAAACAACAGGAAGGGGCGGGATACCTATGGGTATCCCGCCCCTTCCTCCTCTTCCACTCCTCGCCGTCCCGTGCTATAATGGGTTATCATGACACAGGGAGGACATATCATGGCGGCCGTTCTGCTGATTCCATTTCTGAGCCTGCGCTTCGGAGTGCTCTCCATGCTGGACAGCAGCGCACTCCGGCGGGCTGCCCACTTCCCACCGTTCCGCGGGCCCGAAAAGCCTGCCTACTGGCTCTATCAGTTCTCCAGCGCCGCCCTGCTGCTGGGCCCCTTCTTCGCGTCGGTCCATACTGCGCCCGCCCCCCTCTTCTGGAGCGGAGCGGCCCTCTATGCATTCGGCCTGCTCCTTCTCCTGCTCTCCGTCATCGGCTTCGCGGCCCCCTCGGAGAGCGGCGTGCGCCACAAGGGTGTCTACCGCATCTCCCGCAATCCCATGTATGTCTCCTATTTTTTCGTCTTTCTGGGCTGCGTCCTCCTCACGCAGTCGCTACCGCTTCTGGCCGCCCTCCTCGTCTTTCAGCTCACCGCCCACACCGTCATCCGGGCCGAGGAGCGCTGGTGCCGCCAGACCTTCGGCGCGGCCTACGAGCGCTACTGCGGCTCGGTCAGACGCTACCTATAAACAATAGAGGCGGCGGACATCCTGTCCCCCGCCTCTGTTATTTTTTATCTGCCCGCTTTTGGCTGGCGTACCTCGCTGAGATCCTCCCGGGCCTTGAGGGAGGCCACCAACTCCGCAGCCTCCTCCGCCGGGGTTCCCTTAGGCAGTGCATACTCCTCGGTCTTGGCAAACTCCTGCTCCAGGCTCTTCTTCTGGGCCTTGAGCCACTTCTCCGCCGCAGGCACTCCAGCCGGATACACCAGCGCCACCCGGCGGGCCCGCCGCTTCATCTGATTCACCCACAGCTTGGCCGGGTCATGGTTGCGGAAGCCCAGGTTGACCACCAGCAGCACGATGGCGACGGCCGCGGTGACAAATCCGAACAGTTGAGACACCCGGATGGAGGTGCCGAACAGGTACAGGCTGTCGGTGCGCAGGCCCTCGATAAAGCCCCGGCCCACGCCGTACCAGGCAAAATAGCTCAGGAACATCTGGCCGTCAAACTTCCGCCAGCGCCGTGCAATCTGCACCAGAAGGGCAAAGCCCAGTAGATTCCACAGAGACTCATAGAGGAAGGTGGGGTGCACCTCCATGTACTGCCGCACTCCGTCCACATAGGCATAGATGCCCATGCGCCAGGGCAGTTCTGTGGGGCCGCCGTAGGCTTCAATATTGACAAAGTTACCCCACCGGCCGATCATCTGGCCGATGAGCATACCGAACACCCCCAGGTCTGCAAAGGCCAGAAATCGGATCTTCCGCACCTTGCAGAACACCAGCAGGACGACAACCGCCATGATGACGCCGCCGTAGATGGCAAGGCCCCCGTCCCAGATGCGGACCATAGCTCCAAAGTCCAGGGAACCGTCCTCCCGGCGGTAGAGGTCCAGGTAAAAGAGGATGTAGTACAGCCGCGCCCCTACGATGGACAGGGGCACGGCAAAAAAGAGCATGTCGATGATGTCGTCCTGCTTGATGCCGAAGCGCTTGGCCGCATGGCAGCAGTACAGGACGGCCAGCAGGAATCCGGCGGCAATGATGATGCCATACCAGTACACCGGCCAGCTCCCGATGTGGAAGGCCACCCGGTTCAGGTGGAATTCCAGACCCAGGCCGGGAAAGGAGACGGTTCCCATCATGCCTCCTCCCCCGGCCGGACCACGGCCAGACCGCACCGCTCCGGCGTCACCCAGCGGCGGATGCAGTCCTCCACATCGGCTTTGGAGATACCGTCGAACACCTCGGGGAAGGTCAGGTACTCCACACCGGCAAAGTGGGCCTGGGCCAGTTCGATGCACACGTTTTCAAAGGAGTTGAGGCCCCGCACCTTGGCGCCGTACACCCCCTTTTTCAGCCGGCGGAACAGGCCCTCGTCCACACCCTCCCGGGCGATGCGGGCCCCCTCGGCCAGCACGGCGTCCCGCACCGCACGGGGATCACGGCTCTCGCCGCCCGCCGCCATCAGGGCGCAGCCGGGATAGAGCTCAAAGCCGTAGCCAAAGTTCTTGTTGATGAGGCCCTCGCTGTAGAGCCTGGCATACAGGGGGCTGGAATTGCCCAACAGCGCCTCGCAGGCCAGCTCGCCCATGAGCTGGCGGCGCAGGTGCTCCTCCCCGGCGGGGGCGGGCTCGGCCTTGAAGCCCAGTTGGAAGATGGGGGTGGACACCTCCATGCGCAGCTCCTTCTCCGGCGCGGCCGCTCCGCCATCCTCCTCCCCGCCGTAATCCCGCTCAATGTGCCCGCCCGGCTCCTTCGGCAGGATTTCCCGGGCAATGCGCACCACCTCTTCCGGCTCCACGTCCCCCGCCACAGTGAGCACCATGTTGGAGGGGGTGTAGAACGCCTTGTGGCAGGCGTAGAGGGTGTCGGCGGTGATGTGGGAGATGGACTCCTGGGTGCCGGCGATGGGCACCCGGATGGGGTGGTGGTCAAACAGGCACTCCATCAGGCCGTAAAACACCTGGTTGTCCGGATCGTCCTCCACCATGCGGATCTCCTGGCCGATGATCCCCTGCTCCTTGTCCACGCTCTCCTGGGTAAACCAGGGAATGGACACGAAGGAGAGGAGAATTTTCAGGTTGTCGCAGAATTTCTCCGTGCTTTCAAAATAGTAGCCGGTGAGGGCCGAGCTGGTGAAAGCGTTGGGGGAAGCCCCGTTGGCCGCCAGATCCTGGAGGGCGTTGCCGTCCTCGGTATCGAACATCTTGTGCTCCAGGAAGTGGGCCACCCCCGCCGGAGTGTCCCGCCACTGGCCATCCAGCCGGAACTTCATATCCATGCCGCCGTAGTTGGTGGCAAAAAAGGCGTAGCTCTTCTGAAACTCGGGCCGCCGGTCCACATAGATGTGCAGGCCGTTGGGCAGCTCCGCGTGATAGATTTTCTCCCCGATGCGGGGGTATTCTTTGCTTACCATGGGCTCACTCCTTGCCTTTCAGGAAATAGACCGTGTCCAGCGTCAGCTTCTGGGCCGCCGCCTGTACCTGCGCCCGGGTGGTGCGCTCCACCCGCTGGGCCAGCTCGTCGGGCGCCTCGGTGAGGCCGGCGGCCGCCTGACCCAGCCAGTAATCCTCCAGACGGCTCTGGGCGTCCAGGGTGGTCATCAGGGTGCTCACCACCGAGCGGCGGGCCCACTCCAGCTCGTCGTCTGTAAAGCCGCCGTCCTTGCAGGCCTGAAGCTGGGCAAGGATCTCGTCCTGCGCCTGGCCCACCTTGGAGAACTCCACGCCGGAGGAGACCAGCATCACGTCCTTGTACTTCATCAGGCCGGAGCTGGCATAGTAGCACAGGGAGAGCCTCTCCCGCACGTTGAGAAAGAGCTTGGAGGTGGTGGTTCCGCCGTAGACCGCATTGAGCAGCATCAGGGCCGGGTAATCCTCGTCCCAGGCATCAATGCCGGTGCGGAACCCCATAGCCAGCTTGCCCTGGGTCACGTCCAGCGCCTCCTCCACCCGGCGGGGCTGGGCGGGAGCGTTCCCCTTTTCGGGGCGCGCGAGGGGCGCGCGCTCCCCTGCGGGCAGGCCGTCCACGATGGCCTGAACCGCCGCCCGCACCCGCTCCAGGGGGGCGGAACCGCAATAGTAGAACTCTATCGGGGCAGTGCGAAGCACCTGCTGGTAGCAGTCCCACAGCTTTTGGGGTGTGATGGCCGCCGCGGACGCCTCATCCCCCAGCTTGTCCACCCCGAAGGGCTCTCCGGCGCACATCTCCGCCACCACACGCACCTGGGCATACTGGCGCTTGTCGTTGACCTGGGCGCGGATACGGGTGACCAGGTTCTCCCGCTCTTGGCGGGTGTAGTCGGGGCAGAAGGCCCCGTCCCGGGTGTAGGGACGGAGCACCAGCTCCCCCAGCAGGGCGGCCGACGGCTCCAGCACGGCGGAACCGTCCAGAGTATAGGCGTCATCCAAGAAGCTGCCCACAAAGCCCACGCACTGGGTCTCCCCCTTTTTGCGCACCGTAGGCTCCAGGGAACCGCCGTACAGCTCGTCCAGAACGGCGGAGAGGGATTCCATAT
The DNA here is from genome assembly GCF_964239415.1 of Clostridium sp. ATCC BAA-442. Classification (NCBI taxonomy): domain Bacteria; kingdom Bacillati; phylum Bacillota; class Clostridia; order Eubacteriales; family Clostridiaceae; genus Clostridium; species Clostridium sp. ATCC BAA-442. The sequence goes on from NZ_CAXSQB010000006.1 coordinate 68,699, forward strand.
CCGGGTGCTCTGCGGTGCCCCGGCGGAGCACCATGGGCAGCAGCGCGTGGAGCGCGGCCTGTTCACGGGCCAGGGGCAGCAGGAACTGCATCCCCAGCACGCTGGATTTAAATTTCTGCGTCTGCACCGCCGTCAGATGGACGCCGGGCAGAAGCTGTGTCCGGGTGACCTCAATCACAGCTTTACCATTCCTTTCCTTATGGGAACTGCCAAAGTATCAACATCGGATATTATACAACGTTTTGACGGTTTTGACACTAGGAAAACGAAAAAAGATTGGTGCCGCGGCAGCTTGCTCCCGCCCCCAACCTCCGGTAAAATGAAATTACCTATATTTTATAAGGAGGCCACACCATGACACGAACCGTTGTGGAACAGATCACGCAGGCCGGAGTGCAGAAGCTCCGCTTCTCCGGCGCCGCGCCGGGCCGCTACTTGACCCGGGCCGCCCTGGCGGGGGCATTTATCTTTGTGGGCGCCCTGCTCTCCAGCCTCTGCGCCGCCTGGTTCTACGACGCCAATCTCCCTCTGGCCAAGCTGCTGGGGGCCCTGGCCTTCTCTGCCGCTCTCACCCTCATTGTCCTGCTGGGCGGTGAGCTGTTCACCGGCTGTACCCTGGTCATGAGCGTATCCCTCTACGACGGCCGGGTCCGCCTGGCCGGAACCCTCCGTGTCTGGGCGCTGGCCTACCTGGGCAATCTCCTGGGCATTCTGGTGCTCTGCCTGCTGCTGGCCGGCTCCGGCTCCAGCGGAGAGCTGTTGGGGGCCTATCTGGCCCTGATCGTCCCGGGCAAACTGTCCGCCCCCTGGTATCTGCTCCTCCTCCGGGGTGTGCTGTGCAATTTTCTGGTATGCATCGGCGTGTTCGCCGGCTTCCGCCTCCAGAGCGAGACCGCCAAGGCCCTGGTGATCGCCCTAGCCATCACCACCTTCGTCCTCACCGGACTGGAGCACTCCATCGCCAACATGGCCTATTTCGCACTCCATGCCCTGCTGAACGGCGGCGCGGACTGGGCCGCCATGGGCTGGAACCTGCTGTGGGTCACCCTGGGCAACCTGCTGGGCGGCGCGGTTTTGCTGGGCCTCCCCCTCTGGTACGCCGCAGAGCCGGAAAAGACGCAATCTTTCTCTTGACAATCCGGCCAATTTATAGTATCATCACTTCTGTTGTAAAGCTCCGTAGCTTTACCACCTTTACAGAAAACCGGCACACGGGAGGAGGCGGCAGCGATGAAAAACCAGGCATACCGCATGGCCCTGCTCTACGATTTCTACGGCGACATGCTCACCGACCGCCAGAAGGAGTTCTATGACCTCTACTACAATGAGGATCTCTCCCTGGCCGAGATCGCGGAGAACTACGGCATCACCCGCCAGGGCGTCCGGGATGTGATCGTCCGCGCCGAGGCCATCCTCACCGAGCTGGAGGACAAGACGGGCATCATCCGCCGCTTCCACAAGATGCAGGAGCAGTTCGGCCAGATGGAGACGGCGGTGGACGCCATCGCCCAACGCAACGAGGCCCATTGGCAGGACGACGAGCTGGAGGCCCTGTGCGGACAGCTCAAGGGCGTTCTGGCCCAGTTGAAACAGGAGTAATCCATGGCATTTGAAGGACTGACTGAAAAGCTCTCCGCCGCCTTCAAGAAGCTGCGCGGCAAGGGCCGCCTCTCCGAGGCCGACGTGAAGGAGGCCATGAAGGAGATCCGCATGGCTCTGCTGGAGGCCGACGTGAACTTCAAGGTGGTCAAGCAGTTTGTGGCCACCGTCACCGAGCGGGCCATCGGCTCCGACGTGCTGGAGAGCCTGACCCCCGCCCAGATGATTGTCAAAATCGTCAATGAGGAGCTGACCGCCCTGATGGGCGGCGAGAACACCAAGCTGACGATTTCCCCCAAGCCCCCCACGGTAGTGATGCTTGTCGGCCTCAACGGCGCCGGCAAGACCACCAACGGCGCCAAGCTGGCGGGCTTTATGAAGAAGCAGGGCAAGCGGCCCCTCCTGGTGGCCTGCGACACCTTCCGCCCCGCCGCCATCACCCAGTTAGAGGTGGTGGGCCAGCAGGTGGACGTTCCGGTGTTCCAGATGGGCCAGATTGACCCGGTGGACATTGCCAGGGCGGGCATCGAGCACGCCAAGAAGCACGGCAACGATATTGTGTTCATCGACACCGCCGGCCGGCTCCACGTGGACGAGGAGCTGATGGAGCAGCTCAAGGTGATGAAGGCCGCCATTGACCCCACCGAAATCCTGCTGATTGTGGACGCCATGATCGGCCAGGATGCGGTGAATGCCGCAAAGACCTTCGACGAGGCGCTGGACATTACCGGCGTCATGCTCACCAAGCTGGACGGCGATGCCCGGGGCGGTGCGGCTCTCTCTATCAAGGCGGTCACCGGCAAGCCCATCAAATTTGTGGGTGTGGGCGAGAAGCTGGACCAGGTGGAGCTCTTCTACCCCGACCGCATGGCCTCCCGTATTCTGGGCATGGGCGACGTGCTCTCCCTCATCGAGAAGGCCCAGCAGACCTTTGACGCCAAGAAGGCCGCCGAGTTGGAGCAGAAGCTCCGCAAGAACAAGTTTACCCTGGCTGATTTTTACGATCAGCTGGTTCAGATCAAGGGCATGGGTTCCCTGTCCGACATCGCCGGGATGCTCCCCGGCATGAACGCCAAGGCACTGGAAGGGGCCAGCGTGGACGAGAACGCCCTGGCCCGCACCGAGGCCATCATCCTGTCCATGACCCCGGCGGAGCGGGAGAACCCCTCCCTGCTGAACAACAGCCGGAAAAAGCGCATCGCCGCCGGCTCCGGCACTCAGGTCGTGGACATCAACCGCCTGCTCAAGCAATTCGAAATGATGCAGCAGATGACCAAGCAGTTCTCCGGCAAGCAGATGAAGCGCATGGGCAAGCTTGGAAAAATGGGAAAGCTCGGCAAGCTGCCGGGACTCCCCTTCTGACCGGTTGGTAAGCGCGCTGCGGCGCGTTTCCATAGATGTGCAACAATTACATGGAGGTGAAGATACAATGGTTAAGATCAGACTGCGCCGGATGGGCGCCAAGAAGGCTCCCTTCTACCGCATCGTGGTGGCGGACTCCCGCTATCCCCGTGACGGCCGTTTCATCGAGGAGATCGGCACTTACAATCCTCTGACCCAGCCCGCCGAGATCAAGGTGGACGCGGAGCGCGCCCAGGCTTGGATCAAGACTGGCGCCCAGCCCACTGAGACCGTGAAGGCTCTGCTGAAAAAAGCTGGCGCCATCTAATGGAGGTCACGGCTGGCATGAAGGAATTGCTGACCTATATCGCCCGTAACCTGGTGGACCACCCTGACGCGGTGTCGGTCACCGAGCACAAGGGCGAAGGTGAGACCGTCCTGGAGCTTCGGGTGGCCCCCGATGACATGGGCAAGGTGATCGGCCGCCAGGGCCGCATCGCCAAGGAGATCCGCACGCTGATGCGCTCCGTGGCCCAGCGCCAGGGCACCAAGGTTTCCGTCGAAATCGTCGACTAAAAAGCGGCGGGGTAGCGAGCCCCGCCGCTTTTTCAATGTAGGGCGCGGCCTCCTGGACGCGCCGCCTGCGGGAGGTATTTCAAATGAAAAATCAGTTTCTGGAGGCCGGACAGATTGTCAACACCCACGGCATTCAGGGGGAGGTCAAAATCGTCCCCTGGTGCGACAGCCCCGAGTTTCTGCTCCAGTTCGATACCCTCTATCTGGACGGAGCGCCCGTAAAGGTGCGCGCCGCTCGGGTACACAAGGGCAATGTCCTCGCCGCGCTGGAGGGCGTCGCCGACGTGAACGCCGCCATGGCCCTCAAGGGCAAGACCGTCTCCATCGACCGTTCCGGCGTGGTGCTGCCCGAGGGGCGGCACTTCATCGCCGATCTGCTCGGCCTGGAGGTTCTGGACGCCGGCAGCGGAGAGAAGCTGGGGGTTGTGGCCGACGTGCTCACCCCGCCCGCCCACGAGGTCTATGTGGTGAAGGGCGAGCATGAATACATGATCCCCGCCGTGGACGAGTTCCTGGCGGAGACCAATGTGGAGGGCGGCTATATCAAGGTTCGTCTGATCGAGGGGATGCGTACCGATGTATAGGATCGATATTATGACCCTCTTTGATCTGACCGTGGGCGATATGATGAACGAGTCCATCCTGGGCCGCGCCCAGGAGCGGGACATCATCCGCATCGAGGCCCACCAGATCCGGGATTACACCCTCAACAAGCAGAAGCAGGTGGACGACTATCCCTACGGCGGCGGCCACGGTGCGGTCATGCAGGCCGACCCCCTATACCAGTGCTGGAAGCACATTGTGGACACCTTCGGCCCGGGACATACCATCTACATGTCCCCCGCCGGCAAAACCTTCGTGGAGGCCGACGCCCGCCGCCTGCGGGACGATTACGACCACCTGATTCTGGTGTGCGGCCACTATGAGGGCATCGACGAGCGGTTCATTGAGGAGTGTGTGGACGAGGAGATCTCCATCGGCGACTTTGTGCTCACCGGCGGTGAGCTGGCCGCCATGGTGGTGGCCGACGCGGTGGCCCGGCTGGTGCCCGGGGTGCTCTCCGACCCGGAGTGCTTCGAGGAGGAGAGCCACTGGAACGGCCTGCTGGAGTACCCCCAGTATTCCCGCCCCGAGGAGTGGCACGGCCGGAAGGTCCCCCCCATTCTCCGCTCCGGCGATCACAAGAACATCGCCCGTTGGCGGCGCAAGCAGTCCATCCTCCGCACCCGCCAGCGCCGCCCGGATCTCTACGCCAGACTGGATCTTTCCTCCAAGGAGGATCAAAAGCTGCTGCGGGAGCTGGACGAGGAAGCCCCCCAATTCTAACGCAATCATTTGTTTACAGGTTTCCCCTTTACTTTTCCGCCCGCCCGTGCTACAATGACTGCACACTAGTAATCTAATTTTCATTATTATATAAGAGGGTTCCAGCTATGAGTTTTAAGATCATTGTCGACAGTTGCTGCGATTTAACGCCCGCCCAGCTCCGGGAGGACTGCTTTGTCAGCGTCCCGCTGACCATCCGGGTGGGTGAGCATATCGTGGTAGACGATGCCTCCTTTGACCAGGGTGCCCTGCTCTGGCGGATGAAGGAGAGTGCCACGGCTCCCCAGTCCTCCTGCCCTTCCCCCATCCAGTATCTGGAGGCGTTTGACTGCGGCGCCGACGACCTGTATGTGGTCACTCTTTCCGCCCTGCTCTCCGGCTCCCACAACGCGGCGGCCCAGGCGCGGAGCCTCTGGCTGGAGGACCACCCCAACTCCAATGTGCACATCTTCAACTCCTGCTCCGCCTCGGCGGGCGAGGTTCTGGTGGCCCTGAAAATCCAGGAGCTGGCCCAGTCGGGCATGGACTTCACCACGGTGGTCAGCCAGGTCTCCCGCTACATCAATGAGATGGAGACCTACTTTGTGCTGGAAACCCTGGACAACCTGCGGAAAAACGGCCGGCTCACCAGGGTGCAGTCCCTGGTTACCAGCACCCTGCACATCAAGCTGCTCATGGGCGCCACCCCCGAGGGTGAGATCTGCAAAAAGGGCCAGGCCATGTCCATCAAGCAGGCCCTGGGCAAGATGGTTGCCCTCATGGCAGCCGACCCCAAGCACGAGGGGCGCCGGCTGTCCATCGTCCACTGCAACTGTCTGGAGCGGGCCTTCCATGTCAAGGAGCTGGCCATGAAGCAGTGCCGTTTCGGGGAGATCCTCATCAGCGACACCGGCGGCATCAGCACCGTCTATGCCAACGACGGCGGCATCGTCGTGGCCTATTGATTTTGATCAAGCCATTTCGCAACCGTCTGGAGGAAATTCCTCCGGGCGGTTGTTTTTTGCCCCTGCCTGTGCTATCATGGCAAAAATAGTTTTGGGAGGTGCTTTTATGAACTACACCATCCGCCCCATCGGGCCGGAGGACGCGGAGGGGTCCGCAGCCCTGCGCCGCATGCCGGGCGTGTTTGAGAATACGCTCGGCCTCCCCTCCTACCGCACCGCCGACAGCGAGGCGTTCATCGCCGGGCTGGGCCCTGACGACCATAACTTTGTGGCCGTTCTGGACGACGGTACGGTAATCGGCTGCGCCGGCCTCACGGTCTGCTCCAATCCCCGGATGCGCCATGTGGGCGCGGTGGGCCTCTTTGTGCATGCGGACTACCAGGGCCGGGGTGTGGGCACCACCCTGATGGAAACACTGCTGGATCTGGCGGACCACTGGCTCATGCTGGTGCGGGTGGAGCTGGAGGTCTTTGCCGACAACGAGCGGGCCATCCGCCTCTATGAGAAGCTGGGCTTTGAGAAGGAAGGCCTGCTGCGCATGACCACGGTGCGGAACGGCCGCTATGTGGATGAGTACAAGATGGCCCGGCTGAGAAACCGCTGATGTCCCAGGGCAGATTGTTTGAGCTGCTCTGTCTCCTGCTGGAGCGGGGCCGCATGACCGCGCCGCAGCTGGCGGAGCACTTCGAGGTATCGGTGCGCACCATCTACCGGGATATCGACGCACTGTCGGCGGCCGGGGTGCCGGTATACAGCACGCCGGGCAAGGGCGGCGGGGTGTCCCTGCTGGAGGGCTATACCCTCCACCGGGCCGCTTTCACCGAGGAAGAACAGCAGCTGCTGCTCACCGCTCTGCGGAGCCTGCCCGGGGACGCCGGTCAGGGGACGGCGGGGACCCTGTCCAAGCTGTCCGCCCTGTTCCGGCGCCAGGAACCGGACTGGCTGCAGGTGGAGCTGTCCCGCTGGGGGAGCGCCGGAGCCGACAACGCCAAATTCGTCCAGCTCAAGGAAGCCATTCTGTCCCGCCGCGTCCTGTCCTTCACCTATGTGGGTGCCTCCGGCCAGACCACCCGCCGCAGCGTCCTCCCCGCGCGGCTGGTCTTCAAGGGCCGGGACTGGTACCTCCAGGGGTTCTGTCTGGAGCGGGCGGCCTACCGCACCTTCAAGCTCACCCGGATGCTGGAGTCGGAGCCGGGCGCCCCCTTTCAGCGCCCCCTCTCTCCCCCGCCCATCGAGGCCGGAGAGCCGCCGGAGGGCTTCTGCATCCCTGTCCGCCTGCGCTTCTCCCCCGCCCTTGCCTACCGGGTCTACGACGAATTCGACGAGGGCTGCGTCACCCGCGGGGCGGACGGCAGCCTTGTGGTATCGGTGAGCTTCCCGGAGGATCCGTGGCTCTATGGCTATCTGCTCTCCTTCGGCCTGGGGGTGGAGGTATTGGAACCGGAGCGCCTGCGGAAACGGCTGGCGCTGCTGGCGGGAAAAATGGCGGCGCACCACGGAAACCATGACACGGGGTGTCAGGATAACTGTGATAGGATGGAGCCATCTCAATCACAGGAGGAATCTCACATGAATCACACCTTTTGTCAATCCTGCGGCATGCCCATCGACGCCCCGGCCCTCCGCGGCACGGAGCGGGGCGGCACGCCCAGCGAGCACTACTGCAAATACTGTTATCAGGAGGGAGCCTTTACCGGAGAGATGACCATGGAGGAGATGATCGACTTCTGCACTCCCATGATGGTGCGGGCCAACCCCGAGCTGACCCCCGAGCAGGCCCGGGCGCAGATGGCCCAGTTCTTCCCCAGTCTGCTCCGGTGGCGCAAATAATGGACTGGAACGCCATCTATCCCGGGCCGGAGGAGCCCACCGCGGAGCAGCTCTCCGCCTATGTATCCCATCCGCTGTGGGAGCCATTGAACCGCTGGATCTGTGAAGCTTATTCCCTTTCCCCTATTTACAGCTACAGCAACTGTTCCATGGGGCGGGGCTGGAACGTCAAGTACCGTTCCGGCGGCAAGGCCCTGTGTACCCTCTACCCCGCCTCCGGCGCCTTCGTCTGCTTGGTGGTGGCCCCGGCCCAGGCGGAGGCCCTTCTCCCCACCCTCTCGGAGTATACCCAGGCCTGCTGGCAGGCGGTCAAGCCCATGGGCTCCGGGCGGTGGCTGTCCCTGGAAGTGGACTCCCCGGAGGTTGTGGAGGACATCAAGACCCTGCTGATGTTGAAGCGCCCGCTGAAAAAACAGGGACAGGCATAGCCTGTCCCTGTTTTTTATGGTATAATAGCCGTAAAGTAGCTCTTACGCTTGTATTTCAGCCGTTTTCCCGCCCCTTGCGGGGCAGCCGGAAAACATATCACAATTATACCATTCCGCTCATGCTTCCTGGTATACGAACAAAATCTGCTGCTTGAGGTATTCACTATGTCACTGACCCTTCGCCACGAGGCCACCGCCGACCGCCGCGCCGCGGAGACGCTGGTGCGGGAGGCCTTTTGGAACGTCTACAAGCCCGGCTGCGACGAGCACTACTATCTCCATCTGCTCCGTCAGTCCCCCGCCTTCCGCCCGGAGCTGACCTTTGTATGCGAGGCGGACGGCGTCCTGGCCGGGCAGATCACCTGCGCCTCCAGCTCCATCGAGCTGGAGGTGGGCGGGTATCTGGACACCGTCACCTTCGGTCCCCTGGCCGTCCTCCCCTCCTTTCAGGGAAAAGGACTGGCCCGCGCCCTGGTGTGCCATGCCCTGCGGCAGGCCCAGGCCCTGGGGGAACAGGCCGTGGTGATTCTGGGCGATCCCCGGCACTACGGCCGCTACGGCTTCTGGTGCGGAGAGCGCTGGGGCATCTCCCTGGAGAACGGCCAGTACCTGCCCGGCCTCCAGGCAGTGGAGCTGGCCCCCGGCTCCCTGGCAAACGCCGCCGGGCGCTTCCGCGAGGGCTTTGCCTATGCCCCCGACGCGGTCGCGCTGGACGCTTTTGACGCCCTTTTCCCCGTAAAGGAAAAAGCCATTACAGATTTTCAACAGGAATTCCAGGTGATGTGCTCCCTGGGACACGAGGTGATTCCCAATGGATTTATGCAATGAAAAGGACATTCGCGCCCTGCTGGGCCGCCACGGCTTCCGCTTCTCCAAAAGCATGGGCCAGAACTTTCTCATTGAGGGATGGGTACCCAGGGACATCGCGGAGGCCTCCGGCGCAGGCCCGGATACCGGCGTGCTGGAGATCGGCCCCGGCATCGGCCCTTTGACGGTGCAGCTGGCCCGGCGGGCGGCCAAGGTAGCGGCCATTGAGCTGGACCGCACCCTCTATCCCATTCTGGCCGAGACGCTGGCCCCCTACCCCAACGCCGAGGTGGTGCCGGGGGACGCCATGAAGCTGGATCTGGCCGCTCTTGTGTCTGACAAGTTTTCTGGCCTTACAGCGATTGCCTGTGCCAACCTCCCCTATAACATCACCACACCGGTACTCACCGCCCTCATTGAGGCCGGGTGCTTCGCCTCCATCACGGTGATGATTCAGCGGGAGGTGGCCCTGCGCATCTGCGCCGCCCCCGGTTCCAGCGATTATGGGGCGTTCTCTGTGTTCTGCCAGTATCACACCCAGCCGGAACTGCTCTTTGAGGTGGGGCCGGAGTGCTTCCTCCCCGCCCCCAAGGTCACTTCGGCGGTAATCCGGCTCGTCCCCCGCTCCGCCCCCCCTCAGAATCTGGTGGACGACAGCTTCTTCTTCCAGGTGGTCAGAGCCTCCTTCGCCCAGCGGCGCAAGACGCTCCTCAACGGCCTCTCCTCCGCCTTCGGCAGCCGCCTGTCCAAAAACGCGTTGCGGGGGGCCATCGATGCCGCCGGACTGCCCGCCGATATCCGGGGCGAGCGGCTGGGTATCCCTGAATTTGCCACTCTGGCCTCCGCCCTCCAGAACCGTCTCTGAGCCAGTAGACCGGGCAGTTTTTGCAAATCCGACGAAAAGGACTTGCAAAAACCGCCCGTTTCTTTTACAATACAGCTAACAGAATTTTCTGCATTACATCACAAAAGGGGGACACTTTCATGGCATTGACCAAAAACCGCGCGGTACTGGCATGGATTGACGAGATGGCGGCCATGACCCAGCCGGACCAGCTCGTTTGGATTGACGGCAGCGAGGCCCAGCTGGAGGAGCTGCGGAAGCAGGCCTGCGCCAGCGGGGAAATTGAGAGGCTGAATGAGGAGAAGCTGCCCGGCTGCTACCTCCACCGCACGGCGGTGAACGACGTGGCGCGGGTGGAGGACCGCACCTTCATCTGCTGCAAAAAGCAGGAGGACGCCGGCCCCACCAACCACTGGATGGACCCCCAGGAGATGTACGCCAAGCTGAAAAAGCTTTACACCGGCGCCATGAAGGGCCGCACCATGTATGTGATCCCCTATTCCATGGGTGTCGTGGGCTCCCCCTTCGCCAAGTACGGCATCGAGCTGACCGACTCCATCTATGTGGTGCTCAACATGGCCATCATGACCCGGGTAGGCCGGGCCGTGGCCGACGTGATGGGAGACGACTTTGTCAAGGGGCTCCACGCCAAGGCGGACATTGACCCCGAGAACCGCTACATCGTCCACTTCCCCGAGGACAACACAATCATGAGCGTCAACTCCGGCTACGGCGGCAACGTGCTATTGGGCAAGAAGTGCTTCGCCCTGCGCATCGCCTCCTACCTGGGCCGCCAGCAGGGCTGGATGGCGGAGCACATGCTCATTCTGGGCGTGGAGAACCCCCAGGGGGAGGTGCGCTATCTTGCCGCCGCCTTCCCCTCCGCCTGCGGCAAGACCAACCTGGCCATGCTCATTCCCCCGGAGCACTACCGGAAGGCGGGCTGGAAGGTCTGGTGCGTGGGGGACGATATCGCCTGGCTGCGTATTGGCGAGGACGGCCGGCTGTGGGCCATGAACCCGGAGTACGGCTTCTTCGGCGTGGCCCCCGGCACCAATGTCAAATCTAACCCCAACGCACTGGCCACCACCCGACAGGGCACCATATTCACCAATGTGGTTCACAACCTGGACGACAACACCGTGTGGTGGGAGGGTCTGGACAGGAATCCCCCGGAGCACGCGGTGGACTGGCAGGGCCGCCCCTGGAACGGCAAGACCTCTTCGGAGAAGGGGGCGCACCCCAACTCCCGCTTCACCGCGCCGGCCAAAAACTGCCCCTGCATCTCCCCCGAGTTTGAGAGTCCCCGGGGCGTGCCCATCTCCGCCATCGTCTTCGGCGGCCGCCGGGCCTGGACCGCCCCCCTGGTCTATCAGTCCCGGGACTGGACCCACGGGGTATTTGTGGGCTCCATCATGGCCTCGGAAACCACCGCCGCCGCTGCCGGCGCGGTGGGTGTGGTACGCCGGGACCCCATGGCCATGCTCCCCTTCTGCGGCTATCACATGGGCGACTACTGGCAGCACTGGCTGGGCATGGGGGAGAAGCTGGGCGGCAAGGCCCCCAAGATCTTCAACGTCAACTGGTTCCGCACCGACGAGGACGGGAAGTTCCTCTGGCCCGGCTTCGGGGACAACCTGCGGGTGCTGGAGTGGATCTTGAAGCGCTGCTTCGGTGAGGCCGAGGCGGTGGAGACCCCCATCGGCTGGGAGCCCCGGCCGGAGGACATCGACCTAGAGGACTCCGGCGTGGAGCCGGACACTCTCAGGGGCCTGCTGGGCGTGGACACCGCCCTCTGGCGGGACGAGGTCAAGGGCATCCGGGAGTTCTACCAGAAGTTCGGCGACAAGCTGCCCCGTCAGCTCTCGGAGGAGCTGGATATCCTGGATGCCCGGCTCAACTGAATCGAGCCGATGGGAATAAGCAGGGCCCGCCGTGCCAACACGGCGGGCCCTGCTTTTATCTCTGCAATGACCCTACGGCGTCTCCGTGCATAGGATGGAGCAAAAAGGAGGTATCCCTATGCCCATCATCTATCTCTCCCCCTCCACCCAGGAGAACAACCTGTATGTCAACGGAGGCACCGAAGAGGAGTGGATGAACCGCCTGGCCGACGCCATGGAGCCCTATCTCACCGCATCCGGGATCCGTTACTCCCGCAATACCCCCGACATGACCGCCGCCTCGTCCATCCGTGCCTCTAACGCTGGCAACTACGACCTGCACCTGGCCCTCCACTCCAATGCCGCCCCGGAGGGGCAGTACGGTCAGATCCGTGGAATTCTGGTGTTCTACTATCCCGGCTCTGTCCAGGGGCAACGGGCGGCCACATTGGTGGCGGATGGGCTGAAAACCCTTTATCCACTGCCCAACCGGGTACGGGCGGAACCAACCACCTCCGTCGGTGAAGTGCGCCGCGTCCGCGCTCCCTCCGTCTTTCTTGAGCTGGGCTACCACGACAACGCGGACGATGCTGCGTGGATTAAAAACAATCTGGAGGCCGTGGCCCGCAACATCGTGCTCTCCCTGACCGAATACTTCGGCGTGCCCTTCCTGGAGCCTCGCCCCTCGCGTCCTGCCGTAGTGGATGTCTCCTGGGGCTATCTCAATATCCGGGATAAGCCGGACACCTCTTCTCCCGTCCTGGCCAGGGCCTATGATGGGGCGCGGCTCACCGTCCTCAACCAGTGGCAAAACTGGTATGTGGTGCGCTTTGACAGCGTGGTGGGTTGGGCCAACGCGGATTTCATCACCCTGCTCTGAGGTACTGCCATGCTCATCCACGTAGTCAAACCCGGCGATACTGTCTACTCCATTGCCCTGGAGTACGGCATTCCCATGTCCCAGCTCATCTTGGACAATGGCCTGGAAACCTCCTCCCGTCTGGCTGTAGGGCAGGCGCTGGTGGTTCAATTTCCAACCCAGACCCACACGGTCCAGCCCGGAGAAACCCTGGCCTCCATCGCCGCGGCCTATCAGCTCCCACTGCGCCAGCTCTACCGCAACAATCCCATACTCGGCGGTATCCCGGAGATCTATCCTGGCCAGACCCTGGTGCTCGCCTACGACAGCACGCCGGAGGCCACCCTCTCCGTCAACGGCTACGCCTATCCCTTTATCGACCCGGCGCTGCTCCAATCCACCGTCCCTTATCTCACCTATCTGACCCCCTTTACCTATGGCTTTACCCCTGACGGCACGCTGGTGGAGTTGGATGACGAGGCCCTGCTCGCCGCAGCACGCCAAGGTGGAGCCGCTCCTCTGATGCACCTGTCCACCCTGACCGAAGAGGGCGGCTTCTCCAATGAGCTGGCCCACTTGGCCCTCACTCAGCCTGCGGTACAGGATACGCTGGTTGACAATCTGGAGGCCATGCTGGTGCAAAAGGGCTACCGGGGGCTGGATGTGGATTTTGAATATGTCTACGCCGAGGATGCGGGGGCCTATGCCACATTTCTGGGCCGCCTCACAGAGCGGCTCAATCCCCTGGGCTATCCGGTTATCGCCGCCTTGGCCCCCAAAATTGCCGCCGATCAGCCCGGAACACTTTATGAGGGCCACGACTTCGCCGCCATTGGTGCGGCGGTCAATCAGGTACTCCTTATGACCTATGAGTGGGGCTATACCTATGGTCCGCCGATGGCGGTGGCTCCCCTGCCCAATGTGCGCCAAGTGGTGGAGTATGCCCTGACAGAAATTCCATCTTCCAAAATCTGGCTTGGCGTCCCACTCTACGGCTACGACTGGCCGCTCCCCTTTGTGCAGGGACGTACCAAGGCTCAGTCCATTTCCCCCCAGGAGGCGGTGGCCAGGGCGGTCCGCTACGGTGTGGATATCCAATACAGCGAGCAGGCCCAGGCCCCCTGGTACCGCTATACTGATGGCTACGGCATAACCCATGAGGTCTGGTTTGAGGATGCCCGTAGCATACAGGCCAAGCTGGCCTTGATCCCCGAATATGGTCTATACGGGGTTGGCTATTGGAACCTGATGCGGCCCTTCCCCCAGAACTGGCGGGTGCTCAACGCCCTGTACCGCATTCGTACCGTGTAGCACTTCATGCGCTGCGGGTACACTCGCTCATTGGCATGCCTGGCGGTATATGGCCATTTTTCTTTCCCTTTACCCAGGGAAAAAGTCGTTTTCCGCGTTCATAAAACGTTCATACTAAATTTGAAAATGGTTCATCACTTTGGGCTTAGACCTGTTAAAATAGAGATTGTCAGGATACCAGAGCAATCAATCAAGACTCCTCCTCTCTTTCCTCTCTTTTCAAACACCCAAAACCACTGTACCCCCGCAGGGTGGCAGACGCCTCTCTGTGGGGGACAGACCAAAAACTCCCGCGCTCCGGTTCCGGAGCGCGTTTTTATTGCCTTTCATGGTATGAATTTCCGTACCCCTGTCCATACTATCGGCGAGGTGATTTCCATGTCCTATGTCAATCCCGCTATCCGTGCAAAGTTTGACTCCATGCCACCCGAGCTCCGGGAGCACATTTTGCAGATGGATGTCAAGCTGGAGACCATGTCGGATCTGATGGCCTGCCTGGAGCGCATTGTTGCAGAGGGAGAGCGCTCCACTTGACCCGGTCCTCTCCCGGCCGAAGAAAATTTTTGGAGAAATTTTTATTTTCCTCTTGCATTCTGTTCCAACCTGTGCTAATATAATCAAGCCGTCAGCGAGCAGGACAAATACAGTCCTCTCAATGACATGCGGCTGTAGCTCAGTTGGATAGAGTGTTTGACTACGAATCAAAAGGTCGGGGGTTCGAATCCCTTCAGCCGTACCAAAAAAGAAAGACACGACGTACGTCGTGTCTTTCTTTTTTTACTCCAGCCTCCACGGGTGACCTCCACATTTCTGAATTTTAATACCTAGGGCTTGTTTGAAAAATGTCAACATGCCCAATCGACGGGCCTTTTGACCGCTGGACGGCGCAATTTTTCCTTGAAATCCGTCAGGATCCCTGCGAAAAAATTGCTTGCCAGCAGCCCAAAATTCCTCGCCGCTGGGCACATCGCCAATTTTCAAACAAGCCCTAGGCAAGCTGAATTTGCCTTTTCCGTTTTTGTCCCCCGGACCTTCCATTTCCCGTTCCCCCTCCGGTTGACAAGGCGGGCAAAGGATGTTACGATAAACTTGAAATTCTGGAAGGTGAACGGAAGATGTCGGGGGCACACCGCCATCTTCCTCTCTCTTTCCAGCCGAAGTGTATAAAGGAGTGTGTGGATGTGGAAGTGAAGTCGGATATTGAAATCGCACAGGCCTGTGCGATAAAGCCCATTCGGGACATTGCAGCCGTGGCCGGTGTGGACGAGGAATACCTGGAGTACTACGGAAAATACAAGGCCAAGATCGATCTGAAGCTGCTGGACGACCGGGCGGACCGCCCCGATGGAAAACTGATTCTGGTGACCGCCATCAATCCAACCCCGGCGGGCGAAGGCAAGACCACCACCACGGTGGGTCTGGCGGACGGCATGCGCCGCCTGGGCAAGAATACGGTTGTCGCCCTGCGGGAGCCTTCTCTGGGGCCCGTCTTCGGCGTCAAGGGGGGCGCGGCTGGCGGCGGCTACGCCCAAGTTATCCCTATGGAGGACATCAACCTCCACTTTACCGGCGACTTCCATGCTATCGGCGCAGCCAATAACCTTTTGGCCGCCATGCTGGACAACCACATTCAGCAGGGCAATACTCTGGACATCGACGTGCGGCGTATCACCTGGAAGCGCTGCGTGGACATGAACGACCGCCAGCTGCGCAACATCGTGTGCGGCCTGGGCGGCAAGGTCAACGGTGTTCCCCGGGAGGACGGTTTCGACATCACCGTGGCCTCGGAGATCATGGCCGTCCTTTGCCTGGCCGACAGCCTCACCGACCTGAAGGCTCGGCTGGGCCGGATGGTGGTGGCCTACAGCCGCTCCGGCGCCCCCGTAACCGCCCACGATCTCAGGGCCGAGGGAGCTATGGCCGCCCTGCTCAAGGACGCCATCAAGCCCAACCTGGTGCAGACACTGGAGGGCACCCCCGCCTTCATCCACGGCGGCCCCTTTGCCAACATCGCCCACGGCTGCAACTCCGTCATGGCCACCCGGGTGGCCCTCAAGATGGGCGACTATGTGATCACTGAGGCCGGCTTCGGCGCCGATCTGGGCGCAGAAAAGTTCCTGGATATTAAGTGCCGTCTGGCCCGGCTCCACCCCGATGCGGTGGTGGTGGTGGCTACTGTCCGCGCCCTCAAGCACCACGGGGGCTGCCCCAAGGCCGAGCTGGGGAGTGAAAACCTGGCCGCCCTGGAGGCCGGCCTTCCCAACTTGCTCCAGCACGTGGCAAATATCACCGAGGTCTACGGCCTGCCCTGTGTGGTGGCCGTCAACCGTTTCCCCACCGACACCGAGGCGGAGCTGGAGCTGGTGGAGAACCGGTGCCGCGCACTGGGGGTGAACGTAGCCCTCTCCGAGGTGTGGGCCAAGGGCGGCGAGGGTGGCGTTGCCCTGGCCGAGGAGGTCATCCGCCTCTGCGATGCGCCCAACCACTTCACCTTCTCCTACGAGCTGGACGCCTCCATTGAGGACAAGCTGGCCGCTATCGTAACGAAGGTCTATCACGGCGACGGCGTGGTGCTCACCCCCACCGCCCAAAAGCAGGCGGCGGAGCTCACTGAGCTGGGCTTTGGCTCCCTGCCCATCTGCATGGCCAAGACTCAGTACTCCTTCTCTGATAACGCCGCCCTGCTGGGCGCGCCCAGGGGCTTCACCATCACGGTACGCAATATTAAGGTGTCCGCCGGCGCCGGGTTCCTGGTCGCCCTCACCGGCGACATCATGACCATGCCCGGCCTGCCCAAAGTGCCTGCGGCCGAAAAGGTGGACGTAGACGAGAACGGCAGAATCTCCGGCCTGTTTTAAGACGGGCATGGGCATGCCCGCCGCAAATGCGGCGTACAAGCGTTTTGCGCCAGTAAAACCTTGATGCCGGGCGAATTTACTTCGCCCGCGCAGATAAGATTATATGGGACCCCACGGGAGATTCTCGCGTGGGGAGTCCATGCCCGGCCTGCCCAAAGTGCCCGCGGCCGAAAAGGTGGACGTAGACGAGAACGGCAGAATCTCCGGCCTGTTTTGACGGGCATGGGCATGCCCGCCGCAAATGCGGCGTACAAGCGTTTTGCGCCAGCAAAACCTTGATGCCGGGCGAATTTACTTCGCCCGCGCAGATAAGATTATATGGGGCCCCCACGGGAGATTCTCACGTGGGGAGTCCTTGCCAGGCCCGCCCAAAGTGTCCGCGACCGGGAAGGTGGACGTGGACGAGAACGGCAAAATTCTTAGCCCATTGAAACGGCAGATAGGCGGCCGTAGGCCGCCTATCCGAATCATGAAGGAGGGATTGCGAATGAATACCGCGGAACAGAGCTGCGGCGCGTTTCTGGACGCACTGGCCTCCAAGGCCCCCGTCCCTGGCGGCGGCGGGGCCTCCGCCTTGGCGGGCGCCCTGGGCGCGGCCTTATGTACCATGGTTGGCAACTACACCGTGGGCAAGCAAAAATACGCCGCTGTGGAGGAGGACGTCAAGGCACTGATGGCGCGGGCGGAGGACCTCCGCGCCCGTTTGCTGGGCCTGGTGGATACCGATGCCGCCGCCTTTGAGCCCCTCTCGCGGGCCTACGCCATCCCGAAGGAGGACCCGAGCCGGGGCGAGGTGATGGAGCGCTGTCTGCGGGACGCCGCCGCCGCACCCATGGAGATCCTCCGGCTTTGCTGTGAGGCAATTGACCTTCACAGCGAGATGCTGGACAAGGGGAGCGTGATGGTGCTCTCCGATGTGGGAACCGGGGCTGTTCTATGCTGGGGTGCCCTCTATGGGGCATGGCTCAACGTGAAGGTGAATACCAAGAGCATGGCCGACCGGCCATACGCGGAGGCCATGAATGCCGAGGCTGACGGTCTTGTGGATCAGTACTGGAAGCGCGCCGAACAGATCTATGAGTCGGTGATGGGGAGGTACACCTGATGGCGGAGCTTTGGAAGGGTGCGCCAGTGGCCGCCGCGCTCACCGAACGCCTGTGCGGACAGGCGGAGAGGCTGCGGGCCCGCGGCATTTCTCCCACCCTGGCCATCGTCCGGGTGGGAGAGCGGGCGGAGGATCTCTCCTACGAGCGTGGGGCCAGCAAGCGCTGTGAAATGATCGGAATTTCTGTAAAGCATTTTATCCTGCCAGTCAATTGCACCCAGGAGGAACTGCTGACGGTCATCCGCCGGATCAACGAGGACGGGGCCATTCACGGCTGCCTCCTTTTCCGTCCTCTGCCCAGACACTTGGACGAGGCGGCGGTGTGCGCCGCCCTCTCCCCCGTCAAGGATGTGGATGGCATCACCAGCGGTTCCCTGGCCAGTGTATTCTCCGGTGACGGGCAGGGTTATCCCCCCTGCACCGCTCAGGCCTGCCTGGAACTGCTGGACTACTATGGCTTTGAGCCTACCGGCAGGCGCGCCGTGGTGGTGGGGCGCAGTCTGGTTATCGGAAGGCCGGCAGCTATGCTGCTGCTGAACCGGAACGCCACCGTCACCCTCTGCCACACCCGCACCGCCGATTTGGGGGCCGAATGCCGTCGGGCAGAGCTGCTGATCGCGGCCGCTGGAAGGGCCGGGATTATCGGTGCCAACTGCCTCTCCCCCGGCCAAGTGGTCATCGACGTGGGCATCAATGTGGACGCCGCCGGCCATTTGGTGGGTGACGTGGATTTCGCTGCGGCCGAAGCCGTGGCGGGCGCCGTTACCCCCGTCCCCGGAGGCGTGGGGGCCGTGACCACCTCCGTGCTGGCCCGCCACGTGCTCGATGCCGCCGCAAAGTCCGCGGACATTTCCCTGTAGTGCAGGCGGCCGCCGGCGGAGCGCCGGGCTGTACTCTATCAAACAGAAAGCCGTGATCGTACCGCATGGATGAAACCGACCAGAACCGTCTGACCGAAGGCAGTGTGCCCCGGAAGATGCTGGCCTTCGCCCTGCCTATTTTCCTCAGTAACCTGTTTCAGCAGCTCTACAACGCCGTAGACTCCCTAATTGTTGGCAATTTCATCGGCAGCACCGCTCTGGCGGCGGTGGGCTCCTCCGCCAGCATGATTATGCTGCTGGTAGGGTTTATTAACGGAGTCTCCCTGGGTGCCGGGGTGGTTATTGCCCGCTTTTACGGCGCCGATGACCGGGAAAATCTCTCCCGCGCCCTCCACACCACCGTAGCGCTGGGCATCGCGGCCGGGCTTGTGCTCACCGTGGTGGGCGTTCTGCTGACCCCCCAGATTCTGCGCTGGATGGGCACACCCGGCGATGTCATCGGAAATTCCATTGCGTATTTTCGAGTGTACTTCCTGGGCTCCAGCGCCGTAGTGCTCTACAACATGTGCGCCAGCATCCTCCAGTCTGTGGGGGACAGCCGCAGTCCCATGAAGTATCTGATTCTCGCCTCCCTCACCAACGTGGTACTGGATCTGTTGTTCGTGGCCGTCTTCCGCTGGGGCGTGGCCAGCGCGGCTCTGGCCACCATCCTCAGCCAGACCCTCAGCGCCCTCCTGGCTTTCCGCAAGCTCACCCACACCGGGCACAGCTACCGCCTGTCCTGGCGGCAGGTACGCTTTCACGGCGATATGCTCCGGCAGGTCGTCTATCTGGGCATTCCCTCCGGCGTTCAGAACTCGGTCATCTCCCTGGCCAACGTCATCGTCCAGGCCAACATCAACGCCTTCGGCTCGGCGGCTATGGCGGGCTGCGGTGCCTACAGCAAAATCGAGGGCTTTGCCTTTTTGCCGGTCTCCTGCTTTTCCATGGCCCTGGCCACCTTTGTAAGCCAGAACATCGGGGCGCGGCGCTATGACCGGGTCCGCTCCGGCATCTGGTTCGGGCTGCTGTGCAGTCCCCTGCTGGCCGAGGCCATCGGGCTGGGCATCTTCGTCCTCTCTCCCCTGCTGGTTGCCGCCTTCAACAGCAGCCCGGAGGTCATCGCCTACGGCGTGGCCGACACCCGGACCGTCAGCCTGTTCTACTTCCTCCTGGCCTTCTCCCACTGCTGTGCAGGCATTCTCCGGGGGACTGGGCGGCCAATCATCCCCATGGCTATCATGCTGGCCACCTGGTGCGCCCTGCGCATCGCCTACATCACCGCCGTCACCCATTTCATTCCCGATATTCGGGTGATCTACTGGGCCTATCCGCTGACCTGGTTCCTGGGCGGCCTGCTGTTTGCCGTCTGCCTTCTCCGGCTCCGTTTCCCCTCAGATGCCGCACTGGAAACGTACAAATAAAATAGAGCTGGTATCCGGACTGGATACCAGCTCTTTTGTTTACTTGTTCAGTGCTTTCTGCTTTTTCATGCTGCGGTTCCAGATCATAATACCCACAATACCGATGAGCATAATGATACCGACGGCAAGGAAGTAATACTTATAGCCCGCTTCGGTAAATGTATCCAGGATGATACCGGCAGTCGCGGGGCAGACCACCTCGGGCAGATAGCCGATGGTACAGATCACGCCCACGGCGGTGCCGGAGACCTCCATGGGAATACCGCCGTCATCCATCAGGGAGAACACGATGCCGTAGTTGCAGTACATACCCACATACACCAGGGCGCACAGGGCCACAAAGACGGGCACGCTCATCTTGGGGAACAGGGCGATGGCAAACGTACCGACCGCCATGATGGCAAAGGCGATGGTCATGATCCTGGGCCGGCCCAGACGGTCTGCCAGGACGCCGCCGCCCACAGAGGCAAAGGGACGGATGTAGTCCGCCATAATCGTTACAATGGTGCCGCCCACCATGGCCACGCCCAGAGTAGAGGTGGCGTAGGGGTTGAAGTAGGCATAGGACATGTTCATGACATAGGTGCAGCACAGGATCAGGCAGAGGATCCACACCTGGGGCAGCTTCATCACGGTCAGAACCTGCTTGAAGTTGAAGCGCTCGGACTTGTCAGAGGTCTCAGGATCCTTAAAGAAGAGGAGCACTAGGATGCCCAGCACAATCACAACGACAGAGTAGAAGATGATGCCTCCCTTGAGGCCGGCGGCGCTGCCACGCTTGCTGGTGATGGCGGTGATGATGGCCAGAGCGATAGCGAGATGGGCCGCGTTGGTCACGCCGCGTCCAGCCTCCATGAAGCCGTAGGCCTTTCCCTGCTCCTCAGAGGAGGCCAGACTACGAATACCCTTGACCAATGCGGGCCAGAACGCAAAGAGCGCTGTAAAACCCCACACCAGGTAAATCACCAGGAGCATGGAATAGTTGGTCACGAACAGGTGGCAGAATCCAGCCACCCCGGTCAGGATCAGTGAGATGGAGATCAGCTTCTTGGGAGAGATAAAGTCGGCTACGACACCGCCGAACAGATAGGAAATCATGCCGAATACGCCAAAGATGGAGCCCAGCGAGCCCATCTGGGTGTTGGTCAGGTTATACGCCTGGAGATACGCGTCATAGTAATAGGTCCTGAAATAAGGCAGTCCGTAGATCAGGGAGCCGGCCACTGCCAGAATGATCAGCCGCCACATGTTCCCCCTCAACTTGGATACAACTTTCTCAGCCATCGTTCTCTTTACCTCCTAATGTTTTTACACTGTCCTCTTCTTTCTAAGTCAAGCATCCATCCCATGGAGCTCCTCCAGGGCATACACACACAGCTCCATGGCGGCCTGCAGACAGTCCTCGTCAAAGTCAAATTCGGGATTGTGAACGGGGCCGGTGGTATCCGCACCAATGCCCACATAGGAGCCAATTCCTCCGTTCTGCTGTACCTTGGTCAACATTACGGCGGCGTCATCCGTACCGCCGACATTGCCCTCAAAATATACTGTCTGGAACCAGGGCACCTTTTTGGCCGCCCGCTGGACAACCTCCATCATGGCATAGTCGCTGGCGCCTGCGGGCACCTCTCCGTAATCCACATAGTGATACTTGAGGTCGTAGGCCTTTGCAGTGCCCTCCAGAATATCGAAGATCCGCTGGCCCGCGTATTCGGAGATCGCGGGCTTCTGCCCCCGGTACTCAATGCGCATCATGGCGTCCGGCGCAATGGTATTGGCACACACACCGGCGTGGATCTCGCCCACATTCACCCGGCACAGGCCCTCCTCGTGGGGGGCGATGCTGTGGATGTTTAATGCGGCGGAGCAGGCGGCCAGCAGGGCGTTCTTTCCCTCTTGGGAGGCCCCGCAGGGGTGGGCGGCCTTTCCCTCCAGATAGACATCCAACTGCCGGTCGCTGAGGAAATCCCGGCACCCGCAGGCTACGGCATGGGAGGGCAGAGGCTTGTTCTCCGCGCTCAGGGCGATATGTACCGCGATAAAGTTCATCACGTCGTCCAGGTGCCCCTTATCCACGATGGACTGGGCGCCATAGAACGTCTCCTCGGCAGGCTGGAAGAAGAGCTTGATCTTTCCCTTCAGCTCCCCCTTCCGTTTCATCAGCTCTGCGGCGATGCCCAAGCCGATAGCCGTGTGTCCGTCATGGCCGCAGGCGTGTACTGACTGGGGGTTGCAGGAGAGATAGCCCTCGTCACAGGGGCGGTATCCCGGCCTCTGAGGTTCGTCGTAGGGCAGGCAGTCCATCTCAAACCGCATCGCGGAGACAGGCCCCTCCCTTCCGGTGTCCAGCACCGCCATCACGCCGGGCCAGCCCTGGGTCCGCTTCACAAATGCCGGATCGGCTCCCTGCCGGACGGCTCGCTCCATCTCCTGACGGATCTGCTCCTCGCTCAGCCGCTCAGGCTCCCCCACGCTTCCGGGCTCGATCACGTCCGGTCCCATGGCCACATCATACCCCATCCCGGTCAGTATCTCGGCCACCCGGGCGCTGGTTCGAAATTCCCGCCAGCCGTTTTCTGGGTATTTATGGAACTCTCTCCGGTACTCTGTTAACTGGTTCATGCTATCCCTCCACAGGTTTATTCCACGCTGTGTTCCAGCGCTTCACTCAAAATTTGGACACCTCGTTCAATGTCGGCATCGCTGATATTGGAAAAGCACAGCCGAACATGACCGCCGCCCTCATAGCCCTTCGGGTAAAACAGGAAGCCGGGCATAATTAACAGCCCGCGGCTCTCCGCCTCGTGATACAGCCTGCGTTCATTGATGCGTTCTTCGAGATCACACCAGAGAAGCAGCCCACCCCGGGGCTTGGTATAGGTAATCCCCTTGTCCGCAATCCCGTCCAGACATTGGCAAAGGAGATCCCGCTTGTGCGCATAGTGCTTCACCAAGTGTCCGATATGGGTTTGATAATATCCGCGCTCGATATACTCATTAAGAATATATTGCCCTAGGCTGCTTACAAAGGTCTCGTCCACAACAATGAGCCGTTCCAGCGTTTCGATCAGGTCGGTAGGCCCCACAATATACCCCGTCTTAATCCCATAAGGAAAGGTCAGCGTGAAGGAGTCGATATAGATCACCGACCGGTACCGATCCTGAGCGTACAGGCTGGGAAGCCGGTTTCCTTCGTATCGAAAATCCCGCTGGGAGTCCTCTTCGATGATGGGAATACAATACCTTCCCGCCAGCTCCAGCAGCTTTTTCCGTTTCTCCAGGGACATCACAATGCCCGTAGGATTGTGATAGTTTGGCATGGTATAGATGAATTTCGGTGCGTATTTTCGGATCGCTGTCTCCAACTTGGCCAGATCCATCCCGTCCGGCTCCATCGGCACTGTTACGAGGTTGATCCCCTTGTTGCGGAAAATGCTGGCGTTGTCGGGTACCACCGGCTCCTCTGCTATCACGTAGTCCCCCTCTTCCAGATAGAGTGTCATGATATGGCTCAGTGCCTGATTGGTCTCGGCAACCAACTGAATATTCTTTGGGCTGACGTACATGTTCTCCTGAAAAAGTACAGAACAGATGTTTTTCTTCATCCGTTCGGCCTCGTTTCGCGGCTCCCGGGACATGTTCTGCAGAATCTTCTCTACGCCCTCTCTGGGATAAGCCGCATCATCCATGATGATCCCGCCCATCGAGATGCATTCCTCCCGCTCCGACCGGCTGAAGATGTCCAGAAACAGCTTCTCCTTGTCCGTAAAATGATAGCGAATCATTTTCTCCAGCGGGAAAAAGCGCTTGAATGGCACTCCGTCGTCGGCAATCTCCTTGACAAAGTAACCCTTCGGCCGCTTCGAGGAGACGATCAGATATCCCTCGTCAACCAGCTCTCCATATGCCTTGATGACGGTATTCCGATGTATATCCAGCTCTCCGGCCAGCTTTCGCTCTGCCGGCATCTTGTAGCCAGGGCTGAGCTCCCCCGATAAAATCAAATTCTGAATGGCGCATTTTATTTGGAGATAGATGGGGGTCTGGCTGCTGCGATTGATCCTGATGTTCATCCTTCTCCCACCTGCCGCCCAGCCCCTCTCTTTTGTGAAAAGTGTCTTGTGCACTCTCCAAGTATGTCTAACAATTTGTGAGAATTATATCAGTATCTTTCCTCAAGCAAAAGTACCATATTTATTTTTTGGTATAGTCCAAATCTTTTGCTGTATACCAAAATACCCCCAGAGATAAAATTGATTCAAAATTGTACATAATAATACCCTTTAAAGTTTCTGTCCCAGAACATGGTATCCGGGGTGTGTCATAATTACTGGTACCCACATCAGCGGATTGAACACAAAAAGAAAGACACGACTTTCGTCGTATCTTTCTTTTTGGTGGAGCGTCCGCAACCAACGACGAACACAAATTATGGTTGGCCAGGTCGTCATCCAAGCCCTCCTCGATCTCGTCCAGCAGGATGTCATCGATGACAATCGGCTTATCGCTGCCGTTTAGAATCAGGGTGAAGGTTTCGTCAAACAGATAGACGGCCCGAAGGAAGATATTGATAATTCCCCGTTTTGTATTCTCATCATTCTTATCGCCGTGTTTGAGCGCATAGAGGTACGCCCTGATGTCGGGCGCACTCAGCCTGACCTGCTTGTTCATCTCAATGGCCAGCTGTGCTTGTAGCTCTTCTTTTTCTTTCTGGCGCTTTTCAATCCGCTCGGTAATCATGTCAGCAGCCTGCCCTTTCTCCAGAGCTTTCCAGAGATTTTCGATGGCAGTATCAGCTTCCTGAATGGCAGCTTTGATTCTCTTGACGGAAATTGTGTCCCAGTCGGACTCACAAACTGCGGCTACTGAGGCCGCGATATGCTCGATATTGCTGTCTGTCAGCAACTTGCGGCATTCCAGCACCACACGGTTTTCTATCTTCTCTTTGTTGATAACCTTCTTTTTGCACTTGCGCCGTTTGAAATTATTGCAGGCATAGTAGTGATACGCCTTGCCGGATTTTCCTGTACCGCCGTAACCGGTCATCATCTCCCGGCAGTAGCCGCAGAACAGCTTGGTGGTCAGCAGATATTCCTCCCTGCCCCTGGAACGGGCAGGGGCTTTTTTGTTGCGATTCAAAATGTGCTGCACCCGCTCAAACAACTCGTCCTCCAAAATTCGGGGCATCCCATTTGGAGTTTCCACCCCTTTGTAGATGTAGTAGCCGATATACCGTCGGTTCCGCAGCAGACGATGCAGGCTATTCTTGTTGAACGCTTTTCCCTGGGAGGTCTTGATTTGTCTGGCGTTAAGGGACTGGATAATCTCCGTCACAGTCTTTCCGCTGGCATACTGTTCAAAAATTTCCCGGACGACCGCAGCACCCTCCGGATCAATATGAAACCGTCGTTCTTCATCCACACGGTAGCCAAGTCCCGGATTGCTACCGTTGCTCAAGCACTTCTCAGCATTGATGTCCATACCCCGGCGAATCTTTTGGGAAAGCTCTGCGGAGTAGTATTCTGCCATACTTTCCAGAACACCTTCCACCAGGATGCCGCTGGCATCATCGCTGATGTTTTCCCGTGCGGAGATCACTCGCACACCGTTCTTTTTCAGTTTTGCCTTGTTGATGGCACTGTCATATCGGTTGTGGGCAAAACGGTCAAGTTGGTAAACCAGAACACCCTCAAAGGTATGCTTATCACTGTCGGCAATCATCCGCTGGAACTCGGCGCGGCTGTCGGTGGTTCCGCTCTGAGCGCGGTCAATATACTCTCCGACAACGAGATAGCCATTGTTTTTAGCATACTCATAGCAGGTATGGAGCTGTCCCTCAATGGATTGCTCAGTCTGGCTATGACTGGAGTAGCGAGCATAGATGACAACATTCATTGTTTCGCCTCCCCAAACATCCGCAGCAGTGCTTCCTTGAGTCGTGCATTCATAGGAGATGTGGGGTCAAAGCACATTTCCACAAACTTCTGCATCTGGGAGTCGTTCTGCTGAATTTTAGGCTTGTACTCATACAGCTTGCCCTGAGGATTGTCCGTGCGTCCAAAGATATAGTCCATAGATACATCAAAGTAATCCGCATATCGGGTAAGTGTTTCAAATGTCGGTGAAGCCTGATTCAGCTCATAACGGTTCAGGCTGGATTGCTTGACGCCGACGATCTCGGCCATTTTAACCTGGGATAGCTTGACGCTTTCCCGCAGAGACCGCAATCTTTCTGCCACTTCCTTCAAGAGATACACCCCCATTTGTCAATTTCATTTTATCATATATGAGAATAATATTAAACCCTATATTAACATAATTGTAATGATAAAATGCTGTTAGCGCATAGTTTTCAAATACCACGTTTTTAAGGAGAGCATATTGACGCAAGCAATGCTTGTGGCTATCCACAGCCACAAGCTTGCTTGTTGAGGGCAGTGCCCCCAAGCCCCCTTTAAACGCAGAATTTCATTCTGCGGCTACGCGTTCTGCGAACGCTTTTTTATCTATGTCCCCTCGTATTTACTGACTATAAATATTGAACGCCTGTTACCAAGCGAGACGTTCTTTGTTTGCTTCATAAAGCCGCTCCGGCAGCTTGCGCAGATAGGTGTTTAATGCACCAATCGCGTTTTCCATGTGAACTTGGGAAATCAAATCATACTCCACAGAACAATATCCGCACGCATCCAACACTCGTTGAGCTTCTTCCATCTGCTCGGATTTTTCCTCGCGTATTTGTGCCGAAATACTGTCGTGAGTGACCTGGTACATATGATAGGCAAACAGGCTTTGTTTGATTTTTTCCATTACAATTTCGAACTCCGTGCTGGTGAGAAAATCATTCAGAACCACTGTGTCTTTGGTAAAATACATCTGCGGCTCTTCTTCGTTGCTGGAATTTTCTTTGCATCGAACCAATTCTTCGATTGCTCCGTCGCACAGCCCCAGCTGTTCGGAAATATCATGGTATTCCCGTTTGCGAGAATTAGAGAGTCCCAGCAGATACTCCACCGACACATCATAAAAATCCGCAAAGGCGACCAGATACTCGATGCTCATGCTGCGGGTACGGCCATACAGAGAATGTACTGGATCGTTAATTTCATAATTTTTAAGATTTGTATGGCTGATGTTGATGCCACGCTCTGCAAGTTGCTTGGAAAGCTGTTCAAAGGACAGCTTTTTTTCTTTGCGCAAATCTTCCAGCCGCTCTTTGGTCAGCGTCATCCCCGCTTCGTCATACAGCATGAGTTTATCCCCCCGTCTATATATAAACTATAATTTATATTCATGTATTTTTTGAAACTAAAATAATTCGTGGTTGATATACCGCATTCAGACTTTTTCTACGGTATAATTCAATTATAGTTTATGGTTTACGTTTATTATAAACCATAAATCTTATAAAATCAATTCTCTACATGAAATGGAGGAAAGCGCATGGAAAAATGCCTGCATAAGCGGCAACCGAAAAGCTGGGAGGAAAAACAATTTGTCAATTCAAATGACACCCAAGCAAAGGAGAAAAGCCAATGCGCTGATTCGAAAATCCTGCTGTAATTATGACGGCGGCAATTGTATTGCGCTGGATGATGGCGAGCTTTGTGTCTGTGTACAGAGTATCTCTTATTCTCTGTGCTGCACCTGGTTCCGGGATTGGGTTCTGCCGGGCGCTCCAGCCTTACAAACTGAAATCACCAAACCCAAGGGAGTGAAGCTATGCTCAGAATGTGGTGCGCCGTTTCTGGCAAAATCCAACCGCGCCAAGTATTGTCCCGATTGTGCCCGCAAGGTACACCGCCGTCAGAAAACAGCAAGTGACAGGAAACGGAGGTCAAATACGGACAAATAGAGCTTCCAAAAGCCGGATATATGCTCGGTTTCCAGCCTGGCAACCATGGAGGTGAATAGCAATACCCCTTATCGCTCAGAAATCACGTTCTAATTGTCCGCATGGAGGTACCTGTCATGGCTACAAAACCCTTTTACATTCATCAGAAGCCACCGGCCCAAAGTTTTATACGACTACCCAATTTTCTGTTTGAGGCACCAAGTTTTTGCTCCTTGTCAAGCGAAGCCAAACTGTTGTATGCGATGATCCTGCGTCGAACGGATTTGTCCCGCAAAAACGGATGGGCCGACGATTATGGCAAAATTTATCTGTATTACCCCATCAACGAGGTGTGTGAACTGCTGCACTGTGGTCGTCAAAAAGCGGTGGACACGCTACGGGAGCTGCAATATGCAGATCTTGTATCCATCAAAAAGCAGGGTTATGGAAAACCCAACCGTATCTACCCAAAACACTATGAAGCGGTTTCGAACACCGACTTCAAGAAATCCGGTTACGGAACGCCGGAAGTCTGAATAATGAATTCGACAAGTACGGTAATCCGCTTTGTTGAAGTGCGAAAACCAGACGGAAGATAAAAAGAAAAAGATAAATATACCCAGTTTAATTCGATTCATTCCCTTCCTATCCGAGCTATTTTGTGCGGGCTTTTCCGGTGAAACCCCCGGAAGGGAAGGGATGGGAAAGGAGCTCTATGAGAATTTTCTCAGGTTTTGAAATTATCTGTTTCCCCTCTGTGTATGGGAACAATCTTTGGCAACTGTGTATCGTCGGAAAGGAGTGTGAGATGGACTGAGTTGAGCCGGAAAGGTTTCGCTGTTGGGGCAATACACTATGGCCAGCCAGGAAAAACGTCAAAATCCATACGAGATCGAACTGCCACAATCCATCATTGATTCCTTCGCCCGCTTCCTCGCACCTGAAATCCAGAAATTATACGCCAGCAAAGAAGGGCGGAAGGAATTGGAAACATGGAAAAAGAAGTATTCTGATAAAAGTGAGGAGTGAAGTAAAGTTCAAAGATAATATGCAAAGGGATGCCCTGTTCTGGGGCATCCCTTTTTGTCGCAGTAATCAGGAGGAAGGGTTTGTTCCATAGGGGTACGTCGCATTCCGCGACGTACCAGTTGGAATCGAAGGTGTGCCAAAAGCAAATTGAATATTGAGATATTCAATTATGAATTGAAATCTTTTTCGTGTTATGATAAAATGGTACATAACAAAAGGGTAAACAAGGAGGAAGATTATGCCTGTTTCTTATAATAAACTATGGAAAATTCTCATCGACGAAGGAATGAGCAAAACAGATTTAATCAAAGCCTCGAAAATCACCACGAACGCTATGGCAAAACTGGGAAAAAACGAAGATGTACGCGTGGAAGTACTGGTTAAAATCTGCCGGGCACTGAACTGTACATTGGATGATATTGTAGATATTTTACCGGATCATTCCGTAAAGTGAAGGGAGGAATGGATATGAGTCCCGTTTTACCCAAACATCAAATGAGCGAAGAAGATATTAAACTTCAGTATATTACTCCGTCCATTACCTCCAAGTGGAGCCGGGATAAAATCACCATGGAAACCCGCATCACAGACGGGAAAATCAACTTAAAAGGTAATTTTGTGTTTCGTGAAAAGCCAAAGCGGGCGGACTATATCCTCTACCTCAATGCGAACAATCCCATTGCCGTTGTGGAAGCTAAAGACAACACTCACAGTGTTTCTCACGGGTTACCGCAGGCAATGACCTATGCCAAGATGCTGGATGTGCCCTTTGCGTACAGTTCTAACGGTGACGGCTTTGCTGAACATGATTTTCTTACTGGACAGGAACGAGAATTTGGTCTGGATGAATTCCCAACAGAACAGGAACTTGTTGCCCGATATAAGCAGGAATCCGGCTTGACACCTCAGCAAGAAACATTACAGGAGCAGCCCTACTATACCAGCCAGAACACCTACCCGCCGCGCTATTACCAGCGCAACGCCATCAACCGCACGGTGGATGCCATCGCCCGGGGGCAGCAGCGGCTTCTTCTGGTCATGGCCACCGGCACGGGCAAGACCTATACCGCCTTCCAGATCGTGTACCGGCTTCTGCAAAGCGGCATGAAGCGAAAAATCCTGTATCTGGCGGACCGGAACATTCTGGTGGACCAGTCCATCCAGCAGGACTTTGCCCCGCTGGAGAAGGTTACCCACAAAATCAACGTGGCGATGGATGACAAAAGCACCATCACGTCCCACGAGGTTTACTTCTCGCTGTATCAGCAGCTGGTGGGCGACGATGACCAGGAGCATTTCAGCGAGCTGTTCACGCCGGACTTCTTCGACCTGATTATCGTGGACGAGTGTCACCGCGGTTCCGCCAAGGAGGAAAGCCGCTGGCGCAGGATTCTGGATTATTTCCAGTCGGCCACCCAGATCGGCATGACCGCCACCCCCAAGGAGACCAAGTACATCTCCAACCTCAGCTATTTCGGGGAGCCGGTCTATACTTACAGTTTGAAAGAGGGCATCGAGGACGGCTTCCTCGCACCCTTCAAGGTTATCAACGTGATGACCGACATTGGTGAGGGCTGGCGGCCGCGCAAGGGCCAGCGGGACATCAACGGCGAGGAGATCCCCGACCGGGTCTACACCAACAGCGATTACGACTACAACATCATCATTGAGGACCGAATCCGGCAGGTGGCTGAGGAGATTACCAAGTATCTGAAAAACACCGACCGCATGGCAAAGACCATCGTGTTCTGCGCCACCGAGGATGCCGCCCTGCGTATGCGGGATGAGCTGGCAAAGCTCAACGCGGATATGATGAAGGAGAACCCCGACTATGTGGTGCGCATTACCGGCGGGGATGAATACGGCAAGGGAAAGCTGAAGTATTTCATCTCGGTTTCGTCGCCCTATCCAGTGATTGCCACCACCTCCAAGCTGCTGTCCACCGGGACGGACTGCAAGATGACCAAGCTGATCGTGCTGGATGAGATGATCGGCTCCATGACCGAGTTCAAGCAGATCATCGGCCGCGGCACCCGGCTGCGGGAAAAAGAGGGCAAGACCCATTTTGTGGTCATGGATTTCCGCAATGTGACCCGCCTGTTCGCCGACCCGGAATGGGACGGCCCCATCGAAATTAACGAGGGCTTTGTGCCGGGCGCGAAGCCCGGCGACCGCAAGGACCCGCCGAAGGAAGAAGGCGGAGATGACAAGGACCCGCCGCCGGAGCCGAGGAAAAAGCCCATTGTGGGCCGGGACGGCTGCCAGGTGCAGATCATCCACAAGACGGTGTCGGTGTATGACGCAAACGGCAAGCTGCTGCGGCAGGAAAGCATTGTGGACTACACCAAGGAAAACATCCGGGGCGAATATGCGTCGCTGGATAACTTTATCCGACAGTGGTCGGCGCAGGAGAAGAAGGAGCAGATCCGCGATTTGCTCCACGAGCGGGGCATCGACCTGGAGCTGATGAAGGCGGAGCAGAACATGTCGGACGTGGATGACTTCGACTTCATCTGCCACGTGGCCTTCGACAAAAAGCCCCTCACCCGCAGAGAGCGGGCCAACAACGTGAAAAAGCGGGACTTCTTCAGCAGATACAGCGGCGCGGCCCGCGAGGTGCTGGAGGCCTTGCTGGACAAGTACATGAACACCGGCATCTATGAAATTGAAAAAACCGAGATTTTGAAGCTGGACCCCTTCATCCGGCTTGGCAAGCCTGCAAAGATCGCCTCGTATTTCGGCGGCAAGCAGGGCTATCTGAAAGCGGTGGAGGAGCTGGAGCAGGCGATTTATGCGGACGAGGTAGTGTAAGTTATGAAAGGTTCAGAAACGAAATTGGTTTCTTATATGCAGGGATCGGACAAACGCTTTATCATCCCTGTGTATCAAAGAAATTATGATTGGAAAACCGAAAATTGCAAACAGCTATATGATGACTTGATCAAAGTTGTAAGGAGAGGGCGTAAAAGCCATTTCTTTGGCAGCATTGTATCGGTTCATAATGACGGTGAATTCAACGAGTATCTTGTCATTGATGGGCAGCAGCGGTTGACCACAATTTCGTTGCTCTTATTGGCAATGTACAATCTGATGAAAAACGGCGTTCTTACACCGGCCAAGGGGAATTTAGCAGAGAAAATCTACAAAACATATTTGATTGACGAATGGCAGGATGATGATACCAGAATCAAATTAAAGCCGGTAAAAAATGATCGGGATGCCTTTGGTCGATTGTTTGATGACCAGTCTCAGCATATTCCAAATTCTAACCTTACGATTAACTATGAGTATTTCTATTCTCGTATCCAAAAAGAAGAGGTCTCTCTGGACGAACTTTATGAGGCGGTCACAAAGCTGGAAATTATCAATATTACCCTGAACCAGGACGATAATCCGCAGTTAATCTTTGAAAGTTTGAACTCCACCGGCGTTGCGCTCAGCGAAGGCGATAAAATCAGAAACTTCATTCTCATGGGGTTACCCAGCAAACAGCAAGCAGAGTTTTACGAGAAATACTGGAATAAAATTGAGGTGTGTACGGACTACGATGTCAGCTTGTTTGTACGGGATTATCTTAGCGTAAAGCAACAGCTCATTCCTGCCATGAGCAAGGTGTATTTCACATTTAAAGCATTTGTGGAAGAAAGCGGGACGGAAGTTGAGGATCTGCTGCAGGAGCTTTTGCGCTATGCTAAATGGTATGCAGTTCTTCTGAAAGGAAAGACCGCAGACAAAGAACTCAATTCCTGTATTTATCGGCTAAACCGTTTGGAAACAACGGTTACCAGACCTTTCTTTCTGGAAGTTCTTCGCCTGCAATCAGAAAATAAGATTTCGCTGTCCGATGTAAAAGAAATTTTCCTCTATACAGAGAACTACCTGTTTCGCAGAGCGATTTGCGATCTGCCCACTAATACTCTAAATAAAATCTTTCTGATGCTGCATCGTGAAATCATTCGATATGACGGTACCGAGAACGATTATGTGGAAAAGTTCAAGTACGCACTTCGAGCAAAATCAGATCGCGGCAGATTTCCTGATAATGGCGAATTCATTGAAGCGTTTGAAAAGCGTCCGGTTTACCAGATGAACAGCAAAAACAAAATCTATATGTTGGAGCGCTTTGAAAACAGCGGAACTGTGGAAGTACAGGATGTCTATAAACAGTTTGATGATGGTGTATACTCGATTGAACATATCATGCCCCAGCATCTTACGCCAGTTTGGATCAAAGACCTTGGTGAGGATTATGAAGCTGTTCAAGAAACCTGGCTACATCGTTTGGCAAACCTTACCCTGACTGGCTATAACTCCAAGTATAGCAACAGTACATTTCAGGAAAAGCGTGATATGAAAAACGGATTTCGTGACAGCCATTTACATATGAATGTGTGGATTGCCCAGCAGGATCATTGGGGGCTGGAGGAACTGGAAACACGCAATCAAATTCTGATGCAGAAGGCCTTGGTGATTTGGCCGCTGCCGGAAACTGATTTCCAACCAGAAGAAAAGCAGATAGATTCGTATTCTCTGGATGACGATGTGGATTTGAGTGGTCGAGATATTGTCCGTTTTGGTTACAAAAATACAGAACAGCCCGTTACTAGCTGGATTGATATGATGGAGCAGATTTTGAAAATTCTCCATGCAGAGGATAAATCCGTGTTATCGAGGTTGGCGTATTCCACAGATGATACAAATGATTTGAATGTATATGTGAGCCACAACTCACAGGATTTGCGAAATGCACTGGAGATTGATACGGATATTTTCGTTGAGAGAAATACCAGCACATCCACCAAAATTTCCATGCTGCGCAAATTCTTTAAAGCATACGGCGCAAACGAAGCGGATTTGGTATTCTACCTTAAAGACTCCAACGTGGATACCGCAGCACAAGAGGCAGGTACAAGATATGAACTGAGGCGCAGGTATTGGGCATTTGCGCTGCCGTATATCCAGCAGTCACATGACGATGGAACTGGTCGAGGATGCTTCTCTGGATGCACAACATCCAAAGAGAATTGGCTGAGCGGCTTTTTTGGAATTGGCGGATTTAATATTTCTTGTATTGCCAACTACAATCGGGCAAGGGTGGATTTAACCTTGGCAAACGTCAGCAAAGAGCGAAACAAAGAAGCGTTTGATTATTTGTTCGGCCATAAAGATGAAATTGAAGCGACGCTGGGAAGTTCGGTCGAGTGGCTTCGGAGCGATAATACCAAGGGATCTTATATTCTTGTGCGCTTGGAAGGCGTTAGCATTGAAAATGAGGCTGACTGGACCCAGATGGCAAAATTTCATGCGGAATGGAGCAAGAAGTTCTATGACGCATTTGTTCCCTATTTAAAGCAAAAATACTAAGGCGGTATAACCCATGAGCAATTTAACGGGATTTGTAAAACGGCTGCGGGACATCATGCGCAACGATGCGGGCATCAACGGCGACGCACAGCGCATCGAGCAGATTGCCTGGATGCTGTTTTTGAAGGTGTACGACGCAAAGGAGCAGGACTGGGAATGGGATGATGAGGCGTATCAGTCCATCATTCCCGAGGAGTGCCGCTGGCAGAACTGGGCACACGATGACAAATCCGGCACCGTCCTCACCGGCGACCGGCTGCTGGATTTTGTGAACAACAAGCTGTTCCCCACGCTGAAAAGCCTGCCGGTGAGCGCGTCCACCCCCATCAAAAAGGCCATTGTGCAGACCACCTTCGCCGATGCCAACAACTACATGAAGGACGGTGTGCTGCTGCGGCAGGTCATCAACGTGATCGACGACCTGGATTTCAGCGACTATGAGGAAAGCCACGCCTTCGGCGAGATTTACGAGACCATCCTGAAGGAGCTGCAAAGCGCCGGTTCCGCCGGTGAGTTCTACACGCCCCGCGCGGTTACGGATTTCATGGCGCAGGTCATCCGCCCCGAAATCGGCGAGACCATGGCCGACTTTGCCTGCGGCACCGGCGGCTTTATCGTCAGCTGGCTGAAGGAGCTGCACAAGCAGGTGAAAACCACCGAGGACGAGCAGGCCTACAGCAACTCCATCTACGGCATCGAGAAAAAGCAGTTCCCCTATATGCTCTGCGTGACCAACCTTTTGCTTCACGGGCTGGATGTGCCCCAGGTGTACCACGCGAACACCCTGCTTCACGATGTGCTGGACTACACCGAGGACGACAAGGTGGATGTGGTTCTGATGAATCCCCCCTACGGCGGCAGCGAGAAGGCGGACGTGAAGAACCATTTCCCCGGCGACCTGGCCAGCAGCGAGACCGCCGACCTGTTCATGTCGGTAATTATGTACCGGCTGAAGAAAAACGGCCGGGCGGCGGTGATCCTGCCGGACGGCTTCCTGTTCGGCACCGACAACGCCAAGGTGAGTATTAAAAAGAAGCTGCTGCGGGAGTTCAATCTGCACACCATCATCCGGCTGCCGGGCAGCGTGTTCTCGCCCTATACCTCCATCACCACCAATATCCTGTTCTTTGACAACACCCATCCCACCGAGGAAATCTGGTTTTACCGGCTGGATATGCCCCAGGGCTACAAACATTTTTCCAAAACAAAGCCCATGAAAATGGAGCACTTCCAGCCTGTTCTGGACTGGTGGAACGACCGGCAGGAGCTTGCCGAGGACGGCTTCGACAAGGCGAAGAGGTTCACGGCGCAACAGCTCACCGAGGAGCTGGGCTACAATCTGGACCAGTGCGGCTACCCCCACGAGGAGGAGGAGATTCTGGCCCCCATGGACCTGATTCAGCGGTACGAAGAGCAGCGGGCCTCGCTCAATGCGGAGATTGACCGGGTGCTGGCGGAGATCACCAGCCTGTTGGGAGGGAATGCCGAATGACCCCGCAGGAGTTGAAAAACAGCATTTTGCAGCTTGCCATTCAGGGCAAGCTGGTGGAGCAGCGCCCCGAGGAAGGCACCGCCGAGGAACTTTTTGCCCAAATCCAGCGGGAAAAACAGCGGCTGATTTCCGAAAAGAAAATCAAAAAGGAAAAGCCCCTGCCCGAAATCACCGAGGACGAAAAGCCCTTTGATATTCCGCGAAGCTGGGTATGGATTCGACTCGGAGAAATTTCATCGCTCATAACCAAAGGAACTACACCAAGGGGTGGAAATGTAAGTTACTTAGAAGAAGGCATTGGTTTTCTAAGAGCAGAAAATGTTGCTGGACTGGATAAACTGGACAAAACAAATCTGAAATATATTGATAAAAATACTCATATCGGCTATTTAAAGAGATCAATTATACAAGAAAACGATATTTTAATTACAATTGCAGGAACATTAGGGCGAACTGCTATTGTAAAAAAAGAAGATTTACCTCTCAATGCAAATCAAGCGGTTTCAATGGTAAGATTAGTAAATAACTGTAGCCTTGAATTACTATATCTTATTTATGCCCTGAATTCAGGGGGGATACAAAAGTATCTCACTGAACAAAAGAAGACAACAGCTATTCCCAATCTCACATTAGAAATAATTGCAGATTGTATTATTCCTCTCCCTCCGCTTGCTGAGCAAAAGCGGATTGTTGCCAAAATTGAGGAGCTGTTGCCCTATATCGACCGTTACGAGCAGGCATGGAGCAAGCTGGAGCAGTTCAACAGTCGGTTCCCGGAGGATATGAAAAAATCCCTCCTGCAATATGCCATCCAGGGCAAGCTGGTGGAACAGCGCCCCGAAGAAGGTACAGCGGAGGAACTTTTTGCCCAAATCCAGCAGGAAAAACAGCGGCTGATTTCCGAAAAGAAAATCAAAAAGGAAAAGCCCCTGCCCGAAATCACCGAGGACGAAAAGCCTTTTGATATTCCAGAGGGCTGGAAGTGGGTGAGCTTAGACAATATATCGTGGTTCTTAGATGCTGGAAAAAGCCCAAAGTGTGATAAACAGCCTGTAAGTGAAGATGAATGGGGCGTAATAACAACTACGGCAATTCAGCTCGGTTACTTTGATGAAACGCAAAATAAAGTTTTGCCAAAGAATTTTGTTGTAAATCCAAGTATGCAAGTTCACAAGGACGATATTTTAATCACACGAGCAGGCCCAACAAATAGAACTGGTATTGCGTGTCTAGTTAAAGATATTAACTACAATCTA
The DNA here is from genome assembly GCF_964239415.1 of Clostridium sp. ATCC BAA-442. NCBI lineage: Bacteria > Bacillati > Bacillota > Clostridia > Eubacteriales > Clostridiaceae > Clostridium > Clostridium sp. ATCC BAA-442. Next base: position 105,669 of record NZ_CAXSQB010000006.1, read on the forward strand.
ATACTTTCAGATAAGACATTACGCATCAATATGACCAATGAGTTTATATATAAAGATTATATTGTCATGGCTATAAATTCTCCGCCAATTCGAGCTTTAATTATCGAATTGATGTCGGGAATGGATAAGCAACAGGTAAACATTTCGCAAGACAAATACAAAACATTATTGATCCCTCTTCCTCCCCTTGCCGAGCAAAAACGCATTGTCGAAAAACTGGAACAACTGCTGCCGCTGTGTGAGCGGTTGAAGTGAGGAAATATGATAAAAGGGTTTATTGATTATAGAGAGGGTAAAATTCCGTTTGTCATTGAAAATTACCGCATGGAGTTGTTTACAGACGATGACCTCCTCAGCGACTTTTCAATGGAGCATAATTTTAAGAAAAATTATATTCTCCACGGGCAGTGTTTCGGTGTAGGCAGCCAAGGTCAAACGGCCACTTTTTTGTGGAGCGTTCTATGGGCAGTACCTGCTATTTGCGCTGCTATATCATCAATACAATAGCCTCAAAAGGCAACTACGATACCATAGGCTTTCAATCACCATTCCTTGACGATGTGTTCCGATACAAATATGAATATCTGGATATGGTCAGAAAAGGAATTAACTTGGCACTGGAACCCAAGGATGTGTATATGTTTCCATTTATCATGAACGGCATGCATTATGAGTTAGTGTATCGCATTGGACAAAATCATCGTTTGGGGCTTCTTGAGGACTTTGACAAAAAAGGAGAGCTTCTTTTCCGGCTACAGACAGATGACATACAAGAGCTTTATAATATTTCGATGGTTTTATATCGTCTTGCAATGTTTATGCTGTCTACATCAGAAGTGCCGTTTCAGCAGATCACACTATATAAAAATGGTCTAAAAACAGGATGGTTTTATTGTCCCATGGTTTCAGAAGAAGCGGCATCTTGGAGTGATGGATTTTTTTATCAGTTTGATGCCATGAAATATGTTCCTCGCATCCTAAATAACATAGCGAAAGATTCTGGAAGCAGAATTACAAAAAGTATACCGTTAGGCCACTTAGAAACTTTCTATACATTGTTTTCTCCACAACGCTTTTTACAACAGGTCATGTCATTTGAATATCTGTTTGATAAACTAGAGCCAGATAAGGCAGCAGATAGGAAGTTCCCGTTAAAAGCTGAATTACAATATATGTTTGATGAATTTCCGCAGTTGTTGTCTAATTCCAATTTATCCTCAGACAAGGTAAGTGCAAGAATCAAGGAAATAAGACATCAGATTACTCATGGACATGCCTATTATTATGATTTCAAAAGTGATTCTGAACTCCAATATTTGATTATTATTCTTGATAAGTTGATTAGGAACATGAGCTTATGGTGGGCTGGATTTACAAAAAAAGAAATTCAGGAATACCCCAATTTGTAAGACAGAAATATTCGTTGTTGAAAAATGCTATAGTTACTTCTATCTAGGAAGTTGAAGCGAGGTGCAGGAAATGAAAATTAAAGTTCCACAACTTTATGCCCCAAAGGCAATCAGTTTTTGCTGTGAACTTAGTGAGATAAGTGCTGACGAAACATACACATTTGATTTTTCAAACATCACTAACTATGAACCGTTTGCTATGCTACTATCTTCGGCAGCAATTCGACAGTTTTGTGCAAATAAGAATCTTGCACCGGGACAATACGACGCAAATTATGTGAATGATAAAAATTTTACATATGCTGGACATATGGGATATTTTCAATCAGCAGGCTTTCCACTGGGAAGAATGCCCGGAGAAGCCCCCGGCGGGGGAACATATATCCCTTTGACGAAAATTAATGTGGAACAATGGATACAAAACAGTATCCAAGCCGGTCGTTGTCTAGAGCAGGTAGACATTATTGAGTCGGAAAGCAAAGGCCTTGCGCGCGTCTTAGGACAAAAAAATCCAGAACTATGTAAGCTATTTCAATACTTGATTCGAGAAGCGATTCGTAATGTTCCAGAACACGCTGGCACCAGCGAAGTTTGGATTTGTGGTCAATACTGGAGGAACCGACCTGGCCACCCGGCTGAAATCGCTATACTGGATGAAGGTATGGGCATTATGCAAAGCTTATGCCGCAATAGGAGGCATAGAGAATTTATTTCCAACAATACGGAAGCATTGGAATGGGCAATCAAGCCAGGAGTTTCTGCGTCATTCGATCCAGGTAAAGGAGATAAAGGGAACAATCCAAATGCAAATTCCGGGTATGGGCTTTATATTATCAGCGAAATTTGTCGCATGACAGGCGGTCGATTTATCCTATTAAGTGAAACAGATTGTTTGGATGTGTTTCCGTATTCTTTTTATAAACGCACAACAAATTTTCACGGTACGGCGGTTGCTATTCGGATTAACACAGAAAGGATACAGAACTATCAAGAAGTTATTGATGCTGCGCGAAAACGAGGAGAAGAAACAGCTAAAACAATCAAAAACGCATTTAAACAAGCATCCATTCCTTCAAAAGGCTTGCTGTCTGAATAAAAACTGGTTTCATTAACAGAATAAAGGGAATTTGCAAAATGTGTAGCCGCAGAATGAAATTCTGAGTTCAATGGGGTTTGGGGCATAGTCCCCAACAAGCAGAAAAGGTGAGTGTGTACTAACACTCGCATTGCTTGCGCCAATCTGCCTGCATGGTTAGACGCCGAACCAAAATAAGACATAGGTATATAAAAAATCGAGGGCCAAGGTACTATGTACCTTGGCCCTCTGGTTCTGTGTTGACATCACAGCCACACTCTTACGGCAAAGCCGCCTTTAAAAAAGTAGGTGTTCGTGTAATGTCCATCTGGTGGAGGCGGGGGGAGTCGAACCCCCGTCCGAAAACGCTTCCTCGGGAACCTCTCCGGGCGCAGACGGTCATTTACATTCCCTTACCCCGGCGTAGGCCGTCAAACTACAGGGCTTGGTAGCTTCATTGTTCATGGTGCGCTCAAAGCTTTGCGCACACACGTGCACCACTAAACGACGCCCCGTTCCGGCTCGTGGTCCTTCCGGACGGGACGGTCACGGCTTAAGCCGCGACAAGCTCAACGTTATCGTTGTTCTTTAATTTATAAGTTGCCCATTTTAAGGATGATAGGCGCATCCGCCCGCTATTCCCGCCTCTACGTCCCCGTCGAAACCAGTACGCCCCCGGCTCGTCGCAAAGTCCGCTTTCTTCCGGGCACCCGCCAAAGGCGGACATCCGTCAGGCCGCTCCCTTGCTCCTCACCTTCCCGGTGAACCCGCTGACGCTGGGCTTCACCGGGAGAGATGAGGTTGCAGGACATTTCTGCGTGGAATTGAGTCGTTGAGCTCTCCTGAAAATCAGCACTTGGCCGGGGCGGGGTAGTCCACGCCGAAGGTCTCCACGGTGACGGACTTCATCCGCTGCTCCTGCTTGGGCTTATCCATCCGGTCCCGGTCTGCGTTCACGATGGTATCGGCCACGTCCATGCCCTCGATCACCTTGCCGAAGGCGGCATACTCGCCGTCCAGATGGGGGGCCTTCTCCACCATGATAAAGAACTGGCTACCGGCGGAGTTGGGATTCATGGCGCGGGCCATGGAGAGTACACCCCGGTCGTGCTTGAGGCTGTTCTGCACCCCGTTGTGGCTGAACTCACCGCGGATGGAATAGCCGGGGCCGCCCATGCCGTTGCCATTGGGGCAGCCGCCCTGGATCATGAAACCAGGGATTACCCGGTGGAAGATCAGGCCGTTATAAAAGCCGGACTGCACCAGGTTGATGAAGTTGTTGACCGTGTTGGGCGCCACCTCCGGGTAGAGTTCAGCGACCATTTTGCCGCCGTTCTCCATCTCAAAGGTGACAATGGGATTTTGAGCCATTGGATTCCTTCCTTTCCCAGGGGGATGCCCCCCTCTTTGACATCAATAACCGCCGGTGCGGCGGGATTTCATAGTGCGGTCCATTTCCCTCTTGGCGTCCTTGGCCGCGGCGGAGGCCCGCTTGTCGTAGAGCTTCTTGCCTTTGGCCAACCCCACCTCCAGCTTGACCTTGGGACCGCGGAAGTAGAGACACAGAGGCACCAGCGCGTATCCATCCTGCTTTACCTTGGCGAAGAGGCGGAGGATCTCCCGCTTGTGCATCAGCAGCCGGCGAGAGCGCAAGGGATCCTTGTTGAAGATGTTCCCTTTCTCATAGGGGCTGATGTGCATGCCGTGAACGTGCATCTGCCCGTCTTTCACGATACAGAAGGAGTCCTTGAGGTTGACATGGCCCTGGCGGATGGACTTGACCTCGGTGCCCGCCAGCTCGATGCCCGCCTCGTACTTATCCTCAATAAAGTAATCGTGGTAAGCCTTGCTGTTCTTTGCAACCACCTTGATTCCCTTGCCGTCCATGTCCTCACCCCCGGCCTGCGTTCCGGCTGTATATGCCTAGGTTTTTATTATACCACGCTTGTCAATAGGTCAGACGGGAAAGTAGGAGAGCAGCGCGGTGAGGGCGTCCTGATCCCACACGGGGCGGCCGTGCTCGGCCAGCCGGGCTTCCAGATGGGGGCGTGCGGTCTCACAGCGGCCGAACTCCGACAGCCGCGCAATGGCCTGCTCCTCCCCCGCTCCCAGCGAGAGCCACCAGCGGTCCTCCCACCAGAGCAGCGCCGCATCCGGCCGCGGTGCGGGCAGATCCCGGGCCGCGGCCACCACAGGCTCCAGCTCGTCAAAAGAAAACCAGGCCCGCTCCGGCGCGCGGACATGGGCAAACACCAGAACGCCGCAGGCATCCGGGTAGGCCTCGATCTCGATGGAGCCCTCCAGAGTGATCCCCGCCTCGTGGAAGGCGGTCTGTGTAATGGCCAGCGCCCGTTCCAGAGTCAGCCCTGCCGGGGTGAGACCGTGCTCCTTCAAGTCCGCAGGTGTGATGTACAGCGCCACGCTGGCGCTTCCGATTGGCTGGATCGTCATAACGGGCCTCCTTTTGCAAAAATCAATCCGACCGTTGATGGTATTATACCGGATGGCCGTGGACTTTGGATAGCTGTAATGATTGGGGGGATTGGCAAAGGGGCGGAATCTATGATATAATGTGGTTTAATCTGGATGCCGCAGTGCAAAGGCTGTGCAAAGAAAGGGATATGCCGGATGGAACTGATGGAAAAGACAGTGGAGAGCCGCGTGCTCTTTGAGGGAAAGATCATCACGGTGCGGCTGGACAAGGCGGAACTGCCCAACGGCCGCGTGGCCTCCCGGGAAGTGGTGGAGCACCCCGGCGGGGTGGCTATTCTGCCCCTGTTTGACGACGGCACGGTGAGCCTGGTCCGCCAGTTTCGCTACCCCTTCCAGGAGGTGGTGGCCGAACTGCCCGCAGGGAAGTTGGAGCGGGGCGAGGACCACCGTCTGGCCGCCCTGCGTGAGCTGGAGGAGGAGGTGGGCGCCTCCTGCGGGAGGCTGACCTACCTGGGGTGTCTCTACTCCTCCCCCGGCTTTTCCTCGGAGGTGCTTCACATGTATCTCGCCCAAGAGCTGACTGAGGGAGCCTGTCATCCGGACGAGGACGAGTTCCTCTCCGTGGAGCGCATCCCCTTCTCCGCCCTGGTGGAGCAGGTACGGCAGGGGGAGATCAAGGACGCCAAAACCGTGGCGCTGGTGCTGAAGGCCAAGCTGCTGGGACTGTGAGTGTGTGGAGGAATTGCCATGAACAAGCGTATCCTGATCGTGGAGGACGAGAAAAACATCGTCGATATTCTCAGCTTCAATCTGTCCAAGGAGGGCTATGAGACGCTGGAGGCCTACGACGGCGAGGCGGGCCTCCAGTTGGCCCTGGAGCAAAACCCGGATCTGATTCTCCTGGATCTCATGCTGCCCAAGATGAATGGTTTTGACGTATGCCGCAGCCTGCGCAGGGAAAACCGGAGCACACCGGTCATCATGCTTACCGCCCGTGAAGAGGAGACCGACAAGGTTCTGGGACTGGAGCTGGGGGCCGATGACTATATCACGAAGCCCTTCTCCATGCGGGAGCTGCTGGCCCGGGTAAAGGCCAATATTCGCCGCAATGAGATGGTAGGCGCCGCCGGCGCGGCTGCTCCCCTCGGCGGCAGTCGGCGTATTGAGCACGGCCGTATCGTCATTGATGTCGACCTGATGATCGTCTACAAGGATGATCACCCCCTGGAGCTGACACAGCGGGAATATGAGCTACTGAAATTTCTGGCCTCCCAGCCCGGAAAGGTCTTTTCCCGGGAGGCTCTGATGGAGCACGTCTGGAACTATGAGGGTTATGTAGGCGATGTGCGCGCCGTCGATGTAGCCGTGCGCCGCCTGCGCGAAAAGGTGGAGGACAATCCCGCAGTCCCGCAGTTTATCGTCACTCGAAGGGGCCTGGGCTATTACTTCAACGCATAAAACTCCAGCAAGGCAAGCCGCAGGTTGAATTCGTGTTGCCTGAAATCTTACATCCCTATGGAGTCTCCGTGCGGCCTGGCGTGCAGGGAACGGACGACTCCGCGGCCCTGTAGTTCATCATAACCGGGAGGCCATCGGGTACTGCTTCAACGCTTCGGCTCAGGACGCCGTTGCATCTCTTGGAAGAATTGGGAGGGGGTGTCCCCATGTTTCGAAGCCTGCACATGAAGCTCATGCTCATCATGACGCTGCTGATTATCTCCCTGATGACGGTGGTAGGTGCATTTCTGATCAATTCGGTTGCCAATTACTACACGCAGGACTTCTATACCCAGATGTCCGAGGCCTTTGGCGACCCGGACTTCTGGAAGGATCTGGAGACTCCCATCGAGGGTGAGGAGGACGCCGCATCCAGCATCGCCCACATTCTGGATACCAACAGCACCCTCGGCATTGACAACCGCAGCCGGAAATACTACGTACTGGACGGTACCGACGGCCACTGGCTGGCAGGCTCCGACGATAAGGAGTCCGGACAGGCGATGCCCAATGATTCCCGCAACCTGATGCGGGTGCTGGCAGGTGAGGATGCCAGCGACGATAACTCCCCCGCCGCCGCCTATATGGACGTAGCCGTGGCAGTACAGCGGGGCGAGGGCCGCTACATCGTCTATGTGCAGGACAACGGCGCCAATGTGTCCGCCCTCAACAGTGAGCTGATCACGCTGATTGTAGAGGCGTTGATCTTCGGCCTGATCATCTCCGTGCTTCTCTCTTTCCTGCTGTCCAAGACGCTGATCACCCCCATTGAGCGGCTGACCGAGGGCGCTGAACGGGTGGCGGACGGCGACTTTTCCCACAAAATCGAGGTGGCCTCCCGAGACGAGATCGGCGTGCTCACCGGCACCTTCAATGACATGGCCCAGCAGCTCAAGCGCACCCTGGAAGAAGTGGAGAACGAGCGCACCAAGCTGGGCACCCTCTTTCTGCATATGACCGACGGTGTGGTGGCCTTCTCCCGGGACGGCTCGGTAATCCAGTCCAACCCCGCCGCCGAGGAGATGCTGGGCCGATCCATTCCCATTGGCGGCAGCGAGAACTACGATACACTCTTCTCCGACATTGCTCCCCTCCAGGGGGTGCTGGCCGTGGAGCAGCCCGGCTACCTGGACGGTGAGCGGGATGTGGGCGGCCGCAGCCTGGAGCTTCTGCTCACCCCCTTTGACCAGGAGCGTCTGGGCGGCGTTCTTGTCGTCATTCACGACGTAACCGAGCAGCGCAAGACCGAGGAGCTCCGCCGGGAGTTTGTGGCCAACGTGTCCCACGAGCTGCGCACTCCCCTGACCAACATCCGCTCCTATGCGGAGACGCTGGCGGACAACGCAGGAGAGCTCCCTCCCAACACGGAAAAGAACTTCCTGGGTGTTATTCTCAACGAATCCGACCGTATGACCCACATTGTGCAGGATCTGCTCACCCTCTCCCGCTTTGACTCCGGCCGGGCCGAGCTGAAGTTGGCCCCCTTCCCTTTCGGACAGGCGGTACAGGATGTCTACAACGCCAACCTGATGGAGGCCCAGCGCCACGGCCACGCCATGGAGCTGGACATCACGGAAGAGCTGCCTGAGATTACCGGGGACCGTGAGCGGATCGTACAGGTGATGATGAATGTGGTATCCAACTCCATCAAATACACCCCCGATGGCGGCCGCATCCGTATCTCCGCCGGCCGCCAGGACCGGCGGGTGTGGATGGAAGTGGCCGACAACGGCATCGGCATCCCCAAGGAGGACCGGGGCCGCATCTTCGAGCGGTTCTACCGGGTGGATAAGGCCCGCTCCCGCGAGTCGGGCGGCACAGGACTGGGGCTCTCCATTGCCAAGGAGATCATAGACCGCCATGAGGGTACCATCGAGTTGGTGGACCGCTCCGGTCCCGGTCTGACGGTACGAATCACCCTACTGGTGGAGGGCCCGCACCATGGAAGGGAATAAGCGCGTGCGCCGCCGCAGACGAAACACCGTGGAGCGGCTTAAAAACCTGCTGATCCTGCTGCTCACCCTCTCCGCCGTGGTGCTCACGGTCCGGGTGCTGATGTTCAACGGGCTGGTGGATAAGGGCCCCCGGGGCTGGCTGGATCATCTTCTCTCACTTTTAGATCCCGGACAGAGCGTTCCGGCAGACGACCCCGAGGCGACCGGACAGTCCGGAGCCGCCGCCCAGCCCGTGCGTATTGCTGTCTGCGATGGGGTGGACCGCTTTGCGGTTCAGTATGACCCAGCCCAAGCCGACCGCCTGTTCAGTTCGGTAGGCATCCTGCTCAGCGAGGCTCTCTCCAGCGCCGCCTCTCCCCATACAGTTCCGGAGTCAGCCTGGCGGGACGCCCTACAGGCCCCGGGCGTGTGGTTCGACTTCCTGGGAGAGCTCCCGTTGGAGGCCCTATACGCCTGGATGGGCGAGGGCGGCAGCAACCCCTCCCTTACTGCTACAGCCCGCCAGTTGGCCGTGGCCCAGGATCTGGATGGTGGGGTCTCCCTGTACTATCATAATGAATCAGATGGCCTGTATTATGCCTGTGAAACGGAGGTCGCCTACACCGGCCATATGGACGAGCTGGTTTCCGGCCATGGGAGCAACGGTGCATTTTTTGTCTTTGAGTTGGAGGCGGACCGGGGCTATGCCGGGCTGGCCCCCTATGTACTGCTCACCTCCGCCACGCCGAGCCCCCTGGTGTACCACTCCGCCAACCCCCTCTCCTCCCCGGACGAGGCCACTGTGTCGGCCCTTCAGGCCGCTGTTTCCTTCCAGACACAGAGCGATGCCCTGTACGAAATCCCTGGCGGCCTGCGCCTTCGGGTAGGACGGGAAACTCTGGAGATCGGCAATGACGGCACCGTGTCCTACCACACCTCAGAGGACGCGGCCTCCCGCTATCCCATCGGAACCACAGATGGCTATACGGTGTCGGAGCTAGTGGAAACCACCCGGCGGCTGGCCGCAGATACTGTGGGCGCCTCCTGCGGCGCTGCCCAACTCTACCTGATGGATATCACAGAAGGGGCCGACGGCACCACAGAGGTCTGCTATGGCTACAGCCTGAGCGGAGCGGCCGTTCTCCTTCCAGAGGACGGCTGCGCCGCCCGGTTCACGGTGCGGAACGGACAGATCATAGACTATACCCTGCGCTTCCGCCGCTATGAGGAGACTGCGGAGCACAGCCTGCTTCTTCCCGAGCGGCAGGCCGCCGCCGCGCTGGAGGCCCTGTCTCCCGAGGGAAGGGAGTTAGTGGTCTTTTATACGGATAATGGCGGTGACACTGTGGAGGCCGGCTGGGCCGCCAGATAGGAATGATGCCCTGTGGAATGGTCCAAATTAAAAAACATCATCCTGCTTCTGCTGGTATCCGTCAATGCCTTCCTCCTGATTCTGGTGGGTGTGCAGGAGAGCCGTGCCGCCCGCTATGAGGAGGATACGCGCCAGGCGGCCGTGCGCGTTCTGGAGCAGAGCGGCATCACCTTCGGCCCGGAGCGGGTCCCCCAGGAGGCCGGACTCTCCCCTCTGACCGTCACCCGTGACCGGGAAAGCGAGGCCATCGTGGCGCAGACTCTGCTGGGCGATGTCTCCCGCGAGGGGGAAAACGATGTCCGGCATCGGTATTCCAGTGTACAGGGCACCGCTGAATTCTCCATGAACGGCACCTTCTCAGTGCGTTTTCAACCTGGTGCCTGGGCCAAGGAACATGAGCGCTCCTACGAGGATGCCTCCCAGTCATGCCTGGAGCGAATCGATTTCCAGGGCACTCTCATCTCCTCCGAGTCCGGTGAGCGCCCGGGGCAAACGGTACTGACCTACTACCAGAACTGGGAGGGTACCCCCCTTTTTTCCTGTCAGGTCACCCTGCTCTGGCAGGATGACACACTGCTCCGCATGGAGGGCCAGCGCCTGTCCGGCACCATAACCTCGTCCAGCGAGGAAGAGACCCTCTCTGCCGCCACAGTCCTGGTCCGTTTTCTGGCCGGTGTGACAGAGGGTGGCTTTGTGTGCAGCCGCATTGACGAAATGAACGCGGGCTATCTGATTGTCAGCGGCACCACGCGGCCTGTCGAGCTCACACCGGTCTGGCGCATCACCACAGACAGCGGCGCCTATTATGTGGACGCCATAACGGGAGAGCTCTCCCCCACCGAAGATTGACAAATGCCCCCTCCTACCACTTGGACACATCCAGCTTATCCAGGCTGATGCCGACCTGGTTCCATACCTGGATGAGCACCACCTCATCCCCGCTGTAGAGGCAACGGAGCGAATCCGGCGTGATTCCTTTTCCGCAAGCTCAGTCAGCAAGCGCGGTACTTGCGGAATTTTGGACTTGATTGCTACCCGCAATAAGGGAATGGGCGCCGGGCTGCAATAATTTCATGCCGTACCTCAAATTTTGTATCGTATTTTTACCTCTGCCCGTGGCACCCTAGTGGTGAGGTGATACTATGGCAAAGCAAGGTATGTCCCGCCCCGAGCGGACGCACACCCAACCCCACAAC
>NZ_CAXSQB010000007.1:0-43918 GCF_964239415.1 Clostridium sp. ATCC BAA-442
GTTTTGCCTCCGGCAAAACGCTTGTACGCGCCATGCGGCGCGGGCCGCCGGAGGCGGGCGCAGGAGAACGCGCAGGCATGGAAAAGCGCCGGACACTCAGTGTCCGGCGCTCAAAGACAATCTGTGGTTTACTTGCCCAGCTGCTTAGCGATCTCTTCGGCGAAGTTCTCCTGCTTCTTCTCGATGCCCTCGCCCTTCTCAAAGCGGACGGCGTTCTTGAAGGTAATGGTGCCGCCCAGAGTCTTGGCAACGGAGGCGATATACTGCTCCACGGTCATGGCGTTATCCTTCACGAACTCCTGCTGCAGCAGGCAGTTCTCCTTGTAGAACTTGCCCAGCTTACCGGCGACGATGCCCTCCTTGACCTTCTCGGGCTTGGAAGCCATCTTAGGATCGTTCTCCATCTGCACCAGGAGGATCTTTTTCTCCTCATCCAGGGTGGCCTGGTCAACCTGGCTCTTGTCCCAAAAGCGGGGGTTCAGGGCGGCGATCTGCATGGCCACGTCCTTGCCCACGGTCTCCACCTGTTCGGCAGTCAGGCCAGTCTCCAGGTTTACCAGCACGCCGATCTTGCCGCCGGCGTGGACATAGGGCACGGAGATGCCATCGGTAAAGAAAGCAAAGCGGCGGACCTTGATGTTCTCGCCGATGACGAGCACCATCTCCTGCTGCTCCTCCTGCACGGTGCGGCCGTTGCCGTAGGAAAGGGCCATCAGGGCATCCAGGTTGGCGGGCTTGTTGGCGGCTACAACGGCGGCCACGCCCTTAACGAAGTCCACGAACTTCTCGTTCTTGCCCACGAAGTCGGTCTCTGCATTGACCTCGACCACCACGCCGACGCCGTTCACCACGGTGGCATAGGCCATGCCCTCGGCGGCAATGCGGCCCGCCTTCTTCTGAGAGGCGGCCAGGCCCTTCTCGCGGAGGATCTCAACGGCCTTGTCCATGTTGCCCTCGGCCTCAGTGAGGGCCTTCTTGCAGTCCATCATACCCACGCCGGTCATCTCGCGCAGGGTCTGTACGTCTTTTGCAGTGATTGCCATGATCACATTACCTCCATCTCAAATATCAAAAGGAGCGCCCCCCCCCCCCGGGGGGGGCGGGCGCTCTCAACATCACGGTTTGGGGCCGGAATTACTCGGCGGCCGCTTCCTTCTCAGCGGAAGCCTCGGCGGCGTCCTGGCCCTGCTTGCCCTCCTGGATGGCGTTGGCCATCACACCGGAGATCAGCTTGATGGCGCGGATGGCGTCGTCGTTGCCGGGGATAACATAGTCGATCTCGTCGGGATCGCAGTTGGTGTCCACGATGGCCACGATGGGGATGTGCAGCTTGCGGGCCTCATTGATGGCATTGCGCTCCTTGCGGGGGTCAACCACGAACAGCGCGCCGGGGAGCTTCTTCATCTCGACCACGCCGCCCAGATACTTCTCCAGCTTAGCGATCTCACCCAGGTGCTTCATGACTTCCTTCTTGGGCAGCATGTCAAAGGTGCCGTCCTCCTGCATCTTCTTGAGCTGGTTCAGACGCTCCACGCGGCCGCGCATGGTCTTGAAGTTGGTGAGCATGCCGCCCAGCCAGCGGGCGTTGACATAGTACATGCCGACGCGCTCGGCCTCTTCCTTGATGGCCTCCTGGGCCTGCTTCTTGGTGCCGACGAACAGCAGGGTCTGGCCGGACTCGCCCAGGGAGCGGACGAAGCTGTAGGCCTCCTCCAGCTTCTTCACGGTCTTCTGCAGGTCGATGATATAGATGCCGTTGCGCTCGGTGTAGATATAGGTGGCCATCTTGGGGTTCCAGCGGCGGGTCTGGTGACCGAAGTGGACGCCCGCCTCGAGAAGCTGCTTCATAGATACGACTGCCATGGTAAAATTCCTCCTTTATTTGTTGATTCCTCCACCCGGTTCATCCGAAGCCGGCCAACCTCCCATTTGGAAAGCACCTGGCCCATCGTCCGCGGGTGTGCGTAATCACATGCTTTGGTATAATATCACATCGTTCCCCGTTTTGCAAGGTTTTTTTCATTCCCGCGCAAAAAAGGGCCCGGATAGCTCCGGGCCCCTTCATAAAGTGTATACTCAGTCCTTCTTCCAGTAATAGTTGACCTCGTTCCAGTAGGTTTCATTTTGAAAATGCCGAGGGCCGAAATCAAAGTGGATTAGAGTGCCGGTCCGGTTCTCCCCTTCGTAGATTCGGCTGTTATCCCCTGTAAAGACCAGATTCTGTATTTCCGCCACATCGATGGGGGACTCCAGTTCGAAACGGACATGATCCGCCCGGAAAAAGGTTCGTCCTGCATCATCGTGAAATACGTCCTGAACCCCTCCCACCTTCTCAAACCGGGTTTGAATCTTGCTTCCGTCTGACATCAGGACGTACATCTGCCAAGGGCCATCCTGACCGAAGGCCGCGTCATAGGCCGCCCCGTCCGGGATCACCAGATCCATGCTGACGCTGATAGGCGAGATGGTCAGGTTCTCTGCCACCGCCAGAGTCACGCCGTTCAGATTCACACCGCACCGGCCCTGGAAGTCGTAATGGGTACCCATGCCAACCAGGGGGACGATCAGATCGATGTCCATACCATCCAGCATGGTGACCCATTCCCCCTGATACTGCATACACAGGGACTGGATCCCGGAAAACAGACAGTATGCGGCATCCTTCGGCATCGGATCTATATGCCCACGAATGATAAACTCCATTTTGTTGTCTGTGGGGTCGCTGTCCTCCACATAGTCTATTGCATACCCCGCCTCGCTGGAGCCGATAAAGCTGGTGCAGCTCTCGTCCCTATAGGCTCCGAAGCCGATTCCCCTGCCGTCCGGCCCGCCCCAGAGGACGGCGCGGTTGAAGCCCTCCTCCACCTGGTCGGGCTCGGGCAGTACCGTCCCCTCCGGCGCGGCAAACTCCACCAGGATATAGAACTGTTCCTGATCCGCCGCCGCCTCCTTCACGGTGACGGTGGCCCCGGAGCCGTTCTTGTCCTCGAACACCTGGTTCATCTGTACAATCCCCAGGTTTTTTGCCTGTTCCTCGCTGGTGATGCCGAACAGCTCCCGGAAGGCTGGGGACACCCCGGCAAGTGAGACGGCCCCCACCGCTCCTGTCAGGAGTGAAGCGGCGGCTACGATGGCCACCAACCCGCGATAGGGGAAGCGTGGGCGCTTCTCTTCCTGCCCGCTCCTCCGCTCCAGCAGGCGGCAGGTCAGCGCCTCCTTTTCCTCCGCCGAGAAGTTCAGCCGCTCCAACTCATCCCGATAGCCTGCCATAGCCCAATCCCTCCAATACATGCTTTAATTTCATCCGGGCCCGGCTCATCCGGGTCCGCACCGCATCGGCTCGCAGGCCCAGGATCTCCCCTATCTCGTTGGTATCATATCCTAAATAGTAGTAGAGCACCAGCACCTCCCGGTACTTGGCAGGCAGACGCTGCACCTCTTCCAGCACGCCGCCCTCCTCCGGCTGAAACGCCGCAGGCTCGGCCACGGCATCCAGGCCCACAGTGCGGGTGCGCCAGGGACTCCGGCGGACGTTTTTGCAGGCGTTGACCGTCACCCGCACCATCCAGGCCTGTTCGTGCTTCTCATTTTCAAAGGCACCTGGATATTCCAGCCGCTTAAGCAGCACCTCCTGGCATACGTCCTGGGCGTCGGGCACAGAATTCAGGATGGAATAGGCCAGCCTCAAGAGCCGGTCGGAGTAGGTCTCCACCAGCCGGGCAGCCAGCGCCTCCTCCGCATGCTCCGCCATGAATCTCCCTCCTTTTTCTCCGTTTGGAACGCGTTCACCTGATATACACCTCACGGCTCCCAAACGTGACACCCTCCAGCAGAAAAAATGCCCCGGTTTTCACCGGGGCGGCGGAACGTATCTCTTTTTTAATTATCATTCAACTGCGCACTCATGGCCTGGTCGAAGTGCTGGTTGATCTGCTTGGTAAACTCCACGGCGGCGTTGTACCCCATCTTCTTGTGGCGGTTATTCATGGCCGCCACCTCGATGATCACCGCCAGATTTCGGCCAGGCCGCACCGGCACGGTGAGAGAGGGCACCTGCACGTCCAGAATCGTGGTGTAGAGGTTCTCCAGGCCCAGGCGGTCGTACATGGCCCCGTCCTTCCACTGCTCCAGGTTGATGACCATATCGATCTCGGCCTCGTCCTTGACGGCGCTCATACCGAACAGGCGGCACACGTCGATGACGCCGATGCCCCGCAGCTCGATATAGTGGCGGATCAGCTCCGGCGCAGTGCCCACCAGCCGGTCGGTGACGTTGCGCTTGATCTCCACTGCGTCGTCCGCGATCAGCCGGTGGCCGCGCTTGACCAGCTCAATGGCGGTCTCGCTCTTGCCCACGCCGGACTCGCCCAGCAGCAGCACGCCCTCGCCGTACACCTCCACCAGCACGCCGTGGCGGGTGATGCGGGGAGCCAGATAGGACTTCAGCGCCGCAATGATGTTGCTCATGAGCACGCTGGTGGTGTCCGGGCTGCGGAGGATGGTTCGGTCGTACTTCTCGGCCATCTCCATACACTCGGGGAAGGGCTCAATCTCCCGGGAAATAATCAGGGCCGGAATGTCCTGGGAGAGCAGCAGTTCGAAGCTCTCCCGCCGCTCCTCGGAGGTCAGCCCCTCCAGATAGGTGGTCTCAACGCGGCCGATCACCTGGAGCCGCTTGGCGTCAAAGTAGTCGAAAAATCCGGTGAGCTGCAGGCCCGGCCGGTTCACGTCCTCCGTCCGGATCGACACATCCTCGTACCCCGCCCCGCCCCTCAGGACCTCCAGGCGAAATTCCTGAATCAGTTTTCCCAGCTTTACGCTGTAAAGGCTCTCCATTGGCGCTGCCCCCTTGCGGTATTATTAGTTATAGTATACCATTCTCCCCTGCTCCTTTGCAACACACTTTGGAAGAAAGGGATTTTTTGAAAAAAATGCTTGCAATTTTCGAAAAGCTCTGTTATTATATCATTCGATGCTTTATCAAGCTATCCTGACGAGCGAGGAGGTATAAGCGAATGGCCAAATGTGAATTTTGCGATAAGGGCGTTGTGTTCGGCATCCGGGTGTCCCACTCTCACCGCCGCTCCAACCGTCCTTGGAAGCCCAATGTGAAGCGCGTCAAGGCGATTGTCAACGGCACGCCCAAGCACGTTTATGTGTGCACCAGATGCCTCCGTTCGGGTAAGGTCACCCGCGCTGTGTAAGTTTGTAAAAAAGGGACCAGCCTTTGGCTGGTCCCTTTTTTCTTTGGAACGATTGCGCCTGTCCCCACATAGCATGGGGACAGAATGGAGGCGTATTCCATGGCTGATGCTCTGTGCCGCCTGCCCCGGGTCCTGCTGGATGGCCGCCCTGCCGCCCGTGCACTGCTCTGTGGCAGCAACGCCCACCCCGGCCTACGGGGCGAGGCGCTGTTTTATCCCTACCAGGACGGAACCCTATTGCTGATACGCGCCCTGGGGCTGCCCGGGGACGGCTTTTATGCCTGCCACATTCACGCGCTCGGCGACTGCTGCACCGGGGGCGACGTGGCCTTTCACTGCGCCGGTCCCCACTACGATCCGGAAGGCCGCGAGCACCCGAACCACGCGGGAGATCTCCCCGTCCTGCTCTCCAGCGGCGGCCGGGCGCTCTCCCTCGTGTATACCGGCCGGTTTCAGCCCGGGCAGGTGCTGGGCCGGTCGGTGGTACTCCACGCTCTGCCCGATGACTACCGCAGTCAGCCCACCGGCGCCGCCGGGGGCCGCATTGCCTGCGGCGTCATCTCCCCTGTGGCCTGAGCCGGGCCCGCATGGCTTGTCATGCGGGCCCGGCTTTCTGCTCTCTATTATCTATTGTATCTTGTTTTGCTATCCCACGGTCACCACCCGCACCACGGCGTCCCCGCCCAGTGCGCCGCTGTAGTACACGGTCAGCTCCGCTCCGTAGGATTTGGCGGCCGAGAGGGTCGTCCAGCGCCCGGTTTCTTGGTTGTAAACCTCTACCCCGTCGCTGACGGGCACCCGAAGGCCTTCCACCACCACGGCCTCCTCTCCGTCAAAATCAGCCCGGCTCACATCGGCCTTCTTCAGGCTCACAACCTCCACGGCCTTTCCCTCGGACGACACCGCGATGCCACCCATGGTTCCGCTCCTGACCGTCTTTCCCGTGATATATGCCTGGCTGGCTCCGCTGCTGTTCTCCACGGAGACGGTTCGGTTGGTATAGGTCATGCTGCCGCTGCCCCCAGTCTGCTCCCCGGCGGTCAGCAGACCGTAGGTAAATGCGTTCCCGGTCACATCGTCCAGCAGGAGGAGGCAGACCTTCCCGTTTTCGTCTGTGGCGTAAAAGTCGATTTGGGAGGCGGGTACGGTATCCGTCAGAATATCCTCCAGGGCAATTTCCGCCACCACGCTGGAGCCGGCCCGCTCGTAGAGCTTCACATCCTCCGACAGCGGAAGGCTCCCCAGGGTGCCGTCCGACGGATCCAGGGCATACTGGCTCCCGCCGGACACCGGATAGGCCGACAGGGCCCCGATCCCGGTGGAGCTGACCCGAACCAGCTCACCCACACCGGCGCCGTGGACGCTGAGCTCACCCGCCGCAGTCAGCCCGCAGGTCAGCTCCACCCCGTCCTCCTGAAGCACGCCGTAGAGCTCCGCCCGCTTCTCCGAGGGGGCGCAGGCAGAGATCACCTCTCCCGCCCCGTTCAGGGTGACGGTAATCCGGTCGCCCACCGCGAAGGCGGACAGCCCGGCCGCCGCCCCGTCCGCCACCTCCAGCTCCACGCCCAGCAGCGTGATGGAGGCGGGCGATGCGGCGTTGGGGCTGGCATTCTCATAATAGCCGGTCAGCATGACCCCCTCATAGGCCGCCGCCTCGGAGGCCACGACCAGATCGAGCGCCCCGGAGTCCGTATAATACAGCGTCACCTGCTCCCGGCCCTCCAGCTCATACCAGCAGTCGCCGTAGGTGCTGACCGCGCCGTCCAGCAGCACCCTGGTTCTGCTGGAGATGGCATACGTTCCCCCTCCGGCGGCGGTGATGCCGTCCGCCGCCACCTCCGCCGGGCGGAGGGTGCGATGGGACGAGTCGTCCGGCAGGAAGCCCACCGCCTTTCCCGCCTCGTCCAACAGCAGCGCGCCTTTCCGCCCCACCAGGCGATCCGGCACCGCCTCCGCAGGCTCATACCAGCTAATCGTCTGATTGGCATAGACCTCCACCGTGCCCAGGGTGCCGTCCGCCGCCTCGGCGTTATTGTCCAGCAGCACCGCGCCGGTTACCTTGGAGGCGCAGAGGTTGTCGATGTAATCCTGTCCGTCCCGGTCTGTCTGCCGCAGCACGCGATAGAGCAGCAGGGCCGCGTCTCCCCGGGTCAGGCCGGCTCCGCCGTCTGCGGGCAGGCCGTCCAGAAGCCCCAGTGCCCCGGCCTTATTCAGATAGTCCTCCGGCCAGAAGGGGCCGATCTCCTCCGCCGTATAGCCCAGCAAACTGAGAACCACGGTTACCGCCTGTCCCACCGTCACCGGGTCGTCCGGGCCAAAGCGGCCGTCGCCATAGCCGGCAAACAGCCCCTCCTCACAGGCCAGATTGATATAGGGGGCGGCCCAGCCGCCGCCCGGCACGTCGGAAAACCGGGTACGGTAGGCGCTTCCCTGCGCCTGATCCCCGTGTCCCTCCGTCAGAATGGCCAGCTTGCAGAACTGGGCGCGGGTCAGCGCGTCGTCCGGGTGGTAGCTCCCGTCGGAGTACCCGGAGACAATACCCAGGCCGGAGAGTACCTCCACCGCCTCGGACAGCTCTTCTCCGCTCACATCCGAAAAGGCCAGGGCGGGCGCCGCCGTGATCAGCCCCAGGCACAGCCCCGCCGCCAGCAGCAGCGCCAGAATACGTTGTTTCATCTGTGTTTCTCCTCTCGATTAGTCGGCGCGCAGGGCGTCCACAGGCTGCAAACCGGACGCCTTGGCCGCCGGGTAGATGCCGAACACGATTCCGATGGCGACAGAGAAGGCGAAGGCGCCCGCCGTCACCAGCGCGTCGGGATACAGGATCAGATCATACATGGCCTTTCCCAAAATGAGCGACAGCAGGTAGCCCAGGGCGATGCCGATGAGGCCGCCCAGAGCACTCAGGATAGCGGCCTCCACCAGGAATTGCCCCACGATCTCCCGCCGGGGCGCGCCGATGGACTTCTTGATGCCGATTTCCCGGGTCCGCTCCGTGACGGTGACCAGCATGATGTTCATGATACCGATTCCGCCCACCAGCAGGGCGATGCCCGCGATGCCGCCCAGTACCACGCTCATGGAGGTCATCTCCTCCGTGCTCTCGCTCATGGCGGAGTTGCCGTTCTCCAGCTCATACTCCCCCACGCTCGTGTCGATGGTCTCCCCCAGGAAACGCTCCAGCTTCGCCATCACCGCGTCCATATGGTCGGACTGATCCACCTTGACGGCAAAGCGGGTGAGCTGGGCGGTGCCCAGTATGGCCCGGTCCAGGGAGTAGGGAATCACCGCCATGTCGTCCATGGAGCCCTCCTCGCCCCCGTCCTTCTGGTAGTAGATCCCCACCACGGTGAAGGGCTCACCGCCGAAGTAGACGGTCTCCCCGATGGGATCCGCATATTGAAACAGGCTGTCCGCCACGTAGGAGCCGAGCACGCACACCCGGCTGCGCCGGTCGACGTCAAAGGCGCTGATGTCCCGCCCCTCCTTCAGGGTGTAGTTCCCGCAGACGGAGAACTGGTCGCTGCCCAGGTAGAGCGTCCCGCTGTCCAGCGTGGTGGTGCGGTATTTCATGGGCAGGCTTGTGGACAGATCGGGGCTCACCCCCAGCACCATATCGCCCAGCTCTCCATTCCCATAGTCATAGAGGGCGTCCATCACATCCACAGACCGGCTGGCGTCGTACCAGTTCACCGTGACGTTGACCTTGTTGACGCCCAGCTTCTCATAGTAGGCGGTGATGTCCGCGTTGTAGCCGGACACCAGCGCCACCAGCACCAGCACGGCGGTCACGCCGATGATGATGCCCAGCATCGTGAGGAAGGAGCGCCCCTTTTTCTCCCGGATGGAGTCCAGGGCCATGCGCAGCGCGTTCATGGCGCCACCCGCGCCGGCGGGGCGCTCCAGTCCACCAGCACGCCGTCCCACAGGCTGTCGTGGACGATTCTCCCATCCTTCACCCGCACGGTGCGGTCGGCCTGGGCGGCGATGCCGTTGTCGTGGGTGATCAGGATCACGGTGGTTCCCTCGGCGTTCATCTGACGCATGAGGCCCAGTACCTGTTCGCCGGTTCTGGAGTCCAGCGCCCCGGTGGGCTCGTCGGCCATGAGGATGGGCGAGCGGGCGGCGATGGCCCGGGCGATGGCCACCCGCTGCTGCTGGCCGCCGGAGAGCTGGGCCGGCCGGTTGTCCGCCTTGGCGGCGATCTCCACCTTTTCCAGCGCCTCCATGGCCCGCGCCCGCCGCTCCGCCAGCGGGACCCGCTGGTAGAGCATGGGCAGCGCCACATTCTGCCAGACGTTCAGGGACGGGATGAGGTTATAGCCCTGGAAAATGAACGCAATCTGCCGGGAGCGGATCTGGGACAGCTCCCTCTGGGTGCGCTCCCGGATCGGGGTGCCGTCCAGGAGATACTCCCCCCGGGTGGGCACGTCCAGGCAGCCCAGAATGTTCATCATCGTGGACTTGCCGGAGCCGGAGGTGCCGATGATGGCCACAAACTCCCCCTGGTCTATGCTCAGCGTGACCCCATCCAGCGCGTTGACCTGGTTTTCCTGCCCCTCGGCGTAAATTTTATAGACGTCCTTCAATTGAATCAGGCTCATACAGAATCCCCCTTCTCAGCCCATGGGGCCGCCGCCGGGCATCCCGCCGCCCATGCCGCCAGGCATTCCGCCGCCGAAATCCGGCATCTCTCCGCCGCTGAAGTCCGGCATTTCCCCGCCGCCCGGGAAGCCGGATTGCTCCTCACTCTGGCCCTGGCTGGTGGTATCCCCGCCGCTCGGGGCCGTCTGCTGATAGCGGGTGAACACCTCCACCCCCTCCTCCACGCCGGAGAGGATGCGCACATACTGGCTGTTGGACACCCCGGTTTCCACCGGCACGGCATAGAACCCGTCGGGCACCACGCCGTCCTCCAGCTCCACCGCGTTGTCCGGCGCCGCGTCCGCCTTGACGAAAAGGCAGGTTCCCTGGCTGGTGCTCTTGAGGGCCGCGATGGGGGCCAGCACCCCCTCGGACTCGTCGCCCACAGTGATGGAATAGGAGACGTTGACGCCGGCGGAGAGGGCGCCCCCGCTGGGAATGGTGATGGTGATGGGGAAATAGGCCACGCCGTTGGAGTTGGTGGCCTCATAGCTGATCTCCGTGACGGTGCCGGTGTAATGGGTGTCGCTCTCCGCCCCCGACTGGGTAATGTCCACCTCCATACCCATGGCAATGCCGTCGATGTCCAGCTCGTCAATGTTGGCGGTGATGGTCATGGAGTCCAGGTTGTAGAGCACCACTGCGGTCTGCCCCGCCTCCCGGGGGCTCTCCCCTTCCCGGACATTGACCATGATGATCTTCCCCGCCAGCTCGGCGGTCACCGCATAGTCGGAGCGCTTTTCCTCCGCCTCCGCGATCTTCTCCTGGAGCTGGACAATCTTTTCCTGAGTCTGGGTGATCTGCTTGTTCACCGACTCCACCTGCTTCTGGTAGTCGGCCCCGTCGAGCTGGACGAGGACGGCCCCGGCGCTCACCTGCTCATAGTCCACCGCCCCGATGCCGGTCACCTCGCCGCCCACCTCGGCGGTGAGATCCTGGCTGCGGCGGTACTCCAGCTCCCCCTCCACCGACGGATAGAGCTTTTCGCCCGAGTCCGCCACCAGATAGCCGGCGCCCGTCATTCCCTCGGTGAAGGCGCCCGGATTGTCCAGGGTGACGGTGACGGCAAAGCAGTGGGTGCCCTCCGCCGTCACCCGGTCCACCATCTGAATGTCGGTGACGGTCCCCTCCTGGTTGAGCATGAGGCTGGCCACGGACACCCCGGCCTTCATGCCCACGTAGACCTGATCCTCATAGGCGTAGCTGAAATACTGGGTCAGGCACATCTGGCTGTCGTCCACAAGGGTGGCCAGCTTGGTTCCGGCGGCCACATTGTCCCCCACGTCCACGGCCACATCGGTGATCCGGCCGGCAAAGGGGGCTGTCACAGTGAGGGCGGCGATCTCCTCCTGGAGCTGGGCGAGCTGTTCCTGGTAATCGTCCAGCTGGTTTTCCTGCTCGGTGATCTGATCCTGATACTCCTCAATCTGGTCGTCCAGCTCTGAATCGTCCTGGGTGTAGAGCAGATCACCCACCTCCACCGTGTCGCCGGCGGAGACATATACGCCGGTGATCTCCGCCTCCGAGGCGGTGGTGTACGTAACGCTGTCCGCCGGCATGGTGGTTCCGGTGCCGGAGAGCGTTGTGGACAGGCTGCCATAGGTGGTCTGCTCCGTCAGGGGCGTCTGCTCCTCCCCGCTGAAAAACAGGGCCTTTCCCCCGAGGGCGGCACCGGCCGCCAGGGCCAGAACCAGCAGCAGCGCCGCCCCGCGCCTCACCGTCAGCCGCCGGCCGGGCTTCCGCTCGGGCGGCGCACTCCCCTCCGCTTTCTTCCGCAGTGCCATCAACTGCATGCAATCGTCCTCCCCTTCTGTTCCGGTTTCGGAGGCCAGTATAGGGGGAGAAACTGAAATTACTCTGAAAAGGGCCGCGTGAGATTGTTAACACTCTGTAAATCCTTTTGTTCGCCGCCCCGCCTATCATATATTTCAGACAGATTTCAGTTCTCTCCTTTATAATGGAGAAAAACGCAGGAAAGGACAGAAGGTATGCGCATCTTGATTGTAGAGGACGAGCGCCGCCTGGCCGAGGCGCTGGGCCAGATCATGGCGGAGCAGCGCTATCAGGCCGACGTGGTGTTTGACGGGGCGGATGGGCTGGACTACGCCCTCACCGGGCAGTACGACGCCATCGTGCTCGATGTGATGCTTCCCAAGGTGGACGGCTTTGAGGTGGCCCGCCGCCTGCGCTGCGCCCACGTCTCCACCCCCATTCTGATGCTCACCGCCCGGGATGAGATCCCGGACAAGATCGCGGGGCTGGATCACGGCGCGGACGACTATATGACCAAGCCCTTCGACATCGGGGAGCTGCTGGCCCGGGTGCGGGCGCTCACCCGGCGGCAGGGCGAGGTGATCGGCGAGCAGCTCGCCGCCGGGGATCTGGTGCTGGACACCCCCACCCGCAGCCTGCGCTGCGGGGAAAAATCCGTCCGGCTGGGCTTCAAGGAGTTCGACGTGCTCCGCCTGCTGCTGGCCGCCCCCCGGGCCGTCATTCCCAAGGAGGACATCATCTCCAAGGTATGGGGCCTGGAGTCGGAGGCGGAGGACAACAACGTGGAGGTCTACATCTCCTTTCTGCGGAAAAAGCTGGCCTATCTGGGTTCCCGGGTGAGCATCGGCACCGTGCGCAAGGTGGGCTATCACCTGGAGGTGCCTGCGGTATGATCAAGCGGCTGCGGCGGAAATTCATCCTGATCAACCTGCTGCTGGTGGGCCTGGTGCTGGCGGTGGTGTTCATCCTCTTTGTGGGGGCGAACGTCCGTCGCCTGGCGGGGCAGAGCGATGCCGCCCTCCGGCTGGCCCTGTCCTGGCAGGAGGGGGAGGGGCCGCCCCGCTTTGAAATCGGCGGCCCGCCGCCGGAGGAGCGCGAGCCGGACGGGGCGCACCGCTTCTCCCTGATCCCGGTTTTTGTGGTCACCGTGAAGGACGGGGCCATTACCGGCCTCAACGACGGCGGCCAGGTGGACGTTTCGGAGGAGACCGCCGCCGAGGCGGTGGAGCAGGCCCAGTCCTCCGGCGCCAGTCAGGGCGTGCTCAGGGAGCTTCGCCTGCGCTTTCTGGTGGAGCGCAGGCCCGACGGCGAGCTCCGCATCGCCTTTGCCGATCTGGGCTGGGAGACTGCCTCCCTGCGCAATTTGTCCCTGCTGTCCCTGCTGGTGTGGGCTCTGGCCATGGTGGGTCTCTTTTTCGTGAGCCTTGTCCTCTCCTCCGTGGCCCTGCGCCCGGCGGAACGGGCGTGGCAGCAGCAGCGCCAGTTTGTGGCCGACGCCTCCCACGAGCTGAAAACCCCCCTCACCGTCATTCTGGCCAATACCGGCCTCGTCCTCTCCCATCCCGAAGACACGGTGGCCGCCCAGTCCAAATGGCTGGAGTACACCCACGACGAGGCGGAGCAGATGAAGGAGCTGGTGGACGATCTGCTCTTTCTGGCCAAGTCGGATGCCGCCCGCCAGCCGGCCGCCCGGGCGGAGACGGCCATGAGCGAGGTGGCGCTGGGCTGTCTGCTCCCCTTCGAGTCGGTGGCCTTTGAGGCGGGCGTGGCGCTGGAGCACCGGATCACCCCCGGCCTGTCCCTGCGCGGAGACGATGGGCAACTCCGCCGGCTGGTGATGATCCTCCTGGACAACGCCGTGAAGTACGCCGGGCCGGGCGGCACCGTCACCCTCACCCTGGAGCGGCACCAGGAGCGGCTGCGGCTGGCGGTACACAACACCGGCGAGCCCATCCCGCCGGAGCACCTGCCCCACCTCTTCGAGCGTTTCTACCGGGCGGACGCCGCCCGGAACCGGAGCGGGGGCGGCTACGGCCTGGGGCTGGCCATTGCCAGGAGCATCGTGGAGGGCCACCACGGGCGGCTCACCGTCACCAGCACCGCCGCGGCCGGCACCACCTTCACCGCCCTGCTCCCCCGCCGGTGACGGTTTTGCTTGTCAGAACGGCGCGGCTGTTGTAAAATGGGCCTGTTCCAGAAGAAGTTGGAAAGGAGAAACCAATTCATGTCCGTTACTGTAGGAAGCAAGGGCCGCGCCGCGTGCGTGGTCAACGATCAGAACACCGCCGCCGCCGTGGGCAGCGGCCTGCTGCCCGTGTTCGCTACTCCCCAGATGATCGCCCTGATGGAGAACGCCGCCGTCGACGCCACCCAGGCCTCCCTGGAGGAGGGGCAGGGCACCGTGGGCACCCGGCTGGACGTGAGCCACGACTCCGCCACCCCCGTAGGGATGCAGGTATGGGCCGAGGCGGAGGTCACCGCCGTGGACGGCCGCAAGCTCACCTTTGCCGTCACCGCCTACGACGAGGCCGGCCCCATCGGCAAGGGCACCCACGAGCGCTTTATCATCCAGAACGACAAGTTCCTGGCCAAGGCCCAGGGGAAAAAGAAGGGGAATTGATATGTCCATTGAGACGGGCCGGGCCTACCTGCGGGCCAGAGGCTATGAAGACCGGATTCAGGAATTCAGCGTATCCAGCGCCACGGTAGAGCTGGCGGCCCAGGCGGTGGGGTGCGAACCCGCCCGCATCGCCAAGACCCTCTCCTTTGCGGTAGACGGGGGCTGCGTGCTCATCGTCTGCGCCGGGGACGCCAAGATTGACAACACCAAGTTCAAGGCCCAGTTCCACACCAAGGCCACCATGCTCACCCCGGAGCAGGTGCTGGACTTCACCGGCCACGCCGTGGGCGGCGTGTGCCCCTTCGGCATCGATAACCCCGCTGTGACCGCCTACCTGGACGTGTCCCTCCGCCGGTTTGACACGGTCTACCCCGCCGCAGGCAACGCCGCCTCCGCCGTCCGGCTCAGTTGCGGAGAGCTGGACATCCTGTCCAACAGCTCCGGATGGATTGATGTATGTAAAAACTGGAGCTGATTGGACACTCCCGCCCTTCTGTCCAATGACTTTTCCGCCCGCCGGGGGTATACTAGAGCATAAAGGGGGTTTTCTTATGCGGGAATTTTTTCATAATATGAAGCTTAGCTTTCTTCTGGCCGCGGTGCTCTACATCATCCTCGGCCTAATCCTGCTGATCTGGCCCGGCGTCAGCGCCACCGTGTTTTGTTATGCCTTCGGCGGCATCCTGCTTATTTACGGCGTGGTGACCATCGTCAGCTTTTTCCTTCGGGACAGCCGGCAGGGCAGCTTCGTGTTCGAGCTCTTCCTCGGTATCGTCGCTGCGGCCCTGGGCCTGCTGTTCCTGCTCCGCCCGGTCATCGTGGCCTCCGTCCTGCCCGTGATCCTGGGCCTGTTCATCGTGGTGGACGGCCTGGTCAACCTCAAACGGGCGCTAGAGCTGCGCCGGATGCTCTATCTCCGCTGGACCGTGCCCCTGGTGCTTTCCGCCGTATCGGCGGTGTTGGGGCTGGTGATCGTCTTTCAGCCCTTCCTGGCCGCGGAGGCCCTGGTCATGCTCATCGGTGCGGTGCTCATCTATGAGGGGCTGTCCGACCTATGGACTATCTTCCGGGTAAGCCAGTGGACCAAGGAGTACCGCAAGCACCACCCGGTGGATGTCGACCAGATCGATTTTGAATAAACCAATAAAAAGCAACTCCCGGGCGAACGCCCGGGAGTTGCTTTTTATATTGACATTTCACTTTAACATTTATATAATAATAGACACTATAATAAAATGTTTGTTGGGTGGTTGTTGTCATGGAACAACAGGAATTATTATGGTCGTCCTCCCAGCAGGAGTTGGTACGGGGTATCGCCCTGCGGGATGGACAGTACCGCTGCCTCCTCTGCGGAGCCGCCTTCCCCCAGGGGGAGGTCTTTCCCCGCGGGGGCCGCTTCTATGATGCCGAGGCCATGGCAGCCCTCCATCTCCGGGAGGCCCATGGCTCCGTGCTGGAGCATCTGCTCCACCGGAACCCCGGTCTGCTGGGGCTATCCGAGGTTCAGTTGGAGCTGCTCCGCATGCTCGCAGAGGGCTGCACGGATAAGGAAATCGCTGCGCAGAAGGGGGTTTCCCCCTCCACCGTGCGCAATCACCGCTTCAAGCTCCGGGAAAAGGAGCGGCAGGCCCGACTCTTTTTGGCCCTGATGGAGCTACTGCGCACCAGCCGCATCTCCAGCCCGGTGGATACCGGCTTTTGCCACCCCCATCCCACTGCGTCCATGGTTGATGCGCGCTACGCCGTTACTGAGGAGGAGCGGCAGGCCATCCTGGCCGCCTGTTTCGACGAGGCCGGCGCCCTGCGCCAGTGGCCTGCCCGTGAGAAGCGCAAGTTGGTCGTACTCAGCGCCATCGCTGAGCAGTTCACGCCCGGCCGACAGTATACGGAGAAGGAGGTCAACCGGCTGCTGGGCCGGATCTATGAGGACTTTCCCTACCTCCGCCGCCTGTTGATCGAATACGGCTTTCTGGAGCGCACCGCCTCCGGCTCCGCCTACTGGCGCAAGGAGTAGGCGGTGGGCCGGGCTGTCGGCGGCCGGGCCGCCGCCCTCCTGCTGGCCGGACGAACGGTTTCCCGGTTCGGCTCCTCCTTTTATCTGGTCGCCCTGCCCCTCTATGTGCTCGAGCGCACCGGGAGTCTGGGGGCGTCCGGCCTTTTCTTCACCCTGACCAGCCTTCCGCCCCTGCTGGCCGTTCCCTTCCTGGGGCCGCTTGTGGAGCGCGCCCACCGGAAAGGATTGCTGATCCTCTGTGATTTTGGTGCCAGCGCGCTCTGTGCCCTTCTCCTGCTTTTCCCCGGCCCCCCGCTCCCCTTCCTCCTTGCGGGCACCATGCTTTTTCACCTGCTGTCCCATTTGTTCGAAATTGCATCCAAGGTTCTCTTTTCGGAGCTGTGTCCACCGGAGCGCCTCTCCTCCCTCAATGGAATCAAAAGCCTGCTGGATCACGGCGCGGCGGTACTGGCCCCTGCGGCGGGCGCGCTTTTGTTTGGACTGTGTGGATTCCGGGCCATCCTCCTGCTGTGCGCGCTGGCCTACGGCCTCTCCGCCCTCCAGGAGTGCTTCATTCCCTACGCGCCGCGCCCCATCCAGCAGGCGGAACCGCCCCGCCTGCGGGCCGGTATTCGATATCTGCTGGGCCGGCGGGAATTGTTCTCCCTCTTTCTTCTGGTGATGGCCCTCAACTTTTTTGTAGCCAACAGCGAGGAGATCATCTTCCCCGGCATTCTGGTGGAGCTGTACCAGTTTCCAGAGTCCCGATACGGCCTGGCGGTCTCCGCCTCCACCGCCGGAACCCTGCTGGCCAGCCTGTTCCTGATCCGGGCGGCCCACCTCCGCCCCCTGGAACACCTGCGCGCCCTGTTTCTGGTCAACAGCGCCCTGATGGCCGCCCTTGGTCTGGCCGCGCCCCTTCTGCGTTCCGTTCCAAAGCTTTACTTTGTCCTCTTCTTCACCTTCCAGCTTTTGATCGGCTGGCTCACCGCCTGCATCAACGTCCCGCTGATCTCCTATTTCCAAACCCGGGTACCGCTGGAACAGCAGGGGCGGTTCTTTGCCCTGCTCGCCTTCTTCTCCGGGATACTGATCCCCCTGGGCATCTCCTATACCGGAGTCCTGGCCGACTGGCTGGGTCCAGGCGCGGCCTATGCCTGCAACAATCTCTGTGTCATTGTTCTGGTACTTCTGGTAAGGCTTCCGGCCTGAAGCGAACAAAGCCCGCAGGATTTTATATCCCGCGGGCTTTGTTCGTTGTCTCTTATTCCCAGGTCTGAAACTGGCCGTCCAGCACCGCGCGGCGGTGGAAGATGACGAAGTCGGGGGCGGCGTCGGGGCAGTGCTCCCGGATGGCCGCCACCACCAGCTCCGGGTTGAGGCCGGGATTCTGGGCCCGGAGCACCAGGTCCAGGGCGATGGTGTCCCGCCGCTCCTCCACGGTGGCCCTGGCGATCAGGGGAATGAGGTCCACCTCGGTAAAGCCGCTCTTGGCCTTCTTGCTCCTTTTGGTCATCACCAGGGAGTCCCGGGCCAGCAAATCCCGGATGGCGCTCTCCGCGCCGAAGGGGGCCCCCGCCTCATACTCCAGGGTGACGATATAGTTGACGTAGCACAGCTCCTTCACCGGCCGCACCGCCTCATAGCAGCGCTGGACGGTGATGCCCGCGGGCAGGGCGGCGTTCATCTTCGCCGGCACCTGATCCAGCGGTGTGTCCAGCACCTGGCACTCCAGTACCTCGCACCCGCTGGAGAAGCCCACCGACAGGGGCAGAGGGATGGAGACAAAGGCGTGGGGATTGAAGCCCTCGGTGTGCTTGATGGCGATCCCCGCCCGGAGGAAGGAGCGCTGGAAGGTGCGCATCAGATCCAGATGGGAGATAAACTTGGCGGTGTCCGCCTTGCTGAACGCTAATCTATGCTTCGGCATCGCATTTCCCTCCCGGATAGAGCTTGTCCGCCCCGCAGCCGGTACACTGTACCCGGCAGTCGGGGGTGATCACCGCCTGATAGGCCCGCTCCCGCTCCCGCCACAGGAAGGGCGTGGTCACGCCGGTGGAGGTGACCGACCAGGGCAGCACCTCGTCCTTTTCCCGCACCCGGTTGGCATAGAAGGCGGGGTCCAGGCCGCAGGCGTCAAAGGCCGCCATCCAGCGGTCAAAGTCAAAATACTCGCTCCAGGCGTCGAACTTGGCGCCCTGGCGCCAGGCCTCCTCAATCACGTCGGC
Source organism: Clostridium sp. ATCC BAA-442 (assembly GCF_964239415.1). Taxonomy (NCBI): domain Bacteria; kingdom Bacillati; phylum Bacillota; class Clostridia; order Eubacteriales; family Clostridiaceae; genus Clostridium; species Clostridium sp. ATCC BAA-442. Next base: position 18,463 of record NZ_CAXSQB010000007.1, read on the forward strand.
CACCCGGCGGTCCCCCCGTGAGAACACTGCCTCCAGGAAACTGGTGTCCGGATCGTGCCAGTTGTAGCGGATGGAACGACCCCGCATGTTGTCCCGCAGTAGCTTGACCCGCCGCCGGTACTCCTCCATGCTCACCTGGGCCTCCCACTGGAAGGCGGTGTGGGGCTTGGGTACAAAGCAGGCGGTGGACACGGTGATGGTCACCCCCCGCTTGGGGTTGGGGGTGCACTCCTTCCACGCCTTGTATACCTTCTCGGCCAGCTCGGCGATGCCCAGCACATCCTCGTCGGTCTCGGTGGGCAGGCCCAGCATGAAATAGAGCTTCACGCTGCTCCACCCGCCGGAGAAGGCGGTGCGGCAGGAGCGGAGGATCTCCTCCTCCGTCACATTCTTGTTGATGGCGTCCCGCAGGCGCTGGGTGCCCGCCTCCGGGGCAAAGGTCAGCCCCGACTTGCGCACATGCTGCACCCGCTCCATCAGGCCCAGGGAGAAGTTGTCCGCCCGCAGGGAGGGCAGGGACAGGGAGACCTTGTTGGGCTCACACCACTCCAGCAGGCCGTCGCACAGCCCCTCCAATGCCCGGTAGTCGCTGGTGGACAGGCTGGAGAGGGTCATCTCCTGGTAGCCGGAGTCCCGGCACGCCTCGATGCCCTGCTGGACCAGCCGCTGGGGATTGCGGGGGCGCACCGGCCGGTAGGCGTAGCCCGCCTGACAGAAGCGGCAGCCCCGGATGCAGCCGCGGAACACCTCCAGCATCACCCGGTCGTGGACGATCTCGGTGGAGGGTACAATGGTCTTAACCGGGAAATAGCTCTTGTCAAAGTCCTGGACGATGCGCTTGGTCACCCTGGCCGGAGCCCCCTCCAGCGGGGTGACGGCGGCCACCGTGCCGTCGCCGTGATAGCTCACCTCGTAAAGAGAGGGCACATAGACGCCAGGAATCCGGGCCGCGGCGGTGAGGAACTCCTCCTTACCCCAGCCCTCCTCCCGGGCCTGGCGGTAGAGCTGGATAATCTCCACACTCACGTCCTCCCCTTCCCCCAGGACGAACAGATCCACAAAGGGGGCCAGGGGCTCTGGATTAAAGGCGCAGGTTCCCCCCGCCACCACGATGGGAGACAGCTCTGTCCGCTCCCCGCTGCGCAGGGGAAGGCCAGCCAGATCCAGCATGTTGAGCACATTGGTATAGGCCATCTCATAGCCCAGGGAGAAGCCGATCAGGTCGAAATCGGCGATGGAATCGCCGCTCTCCAGGCCGTACAGGGGAATCCCCTCCCGGCGCATCTCCTCCTCCATGTCGCCCCAGGGGGCAAACACGCGCTCACACCACACCCCATCCATCTCGTTCATTAGCCCGTAAAGGATACGCACGCCCAGATTGGACATGCCGATCTCATAGGTGTCCGGGAAGCAGAGCGCGTAGCGCACATCCACCGCGCGCCGGTCCTTGACCACTGCGTTATACTCCCCTCCCGTATACCGGGCGGGCTTCTGAACCCGTGGGAGGATGTGTTCCAAAGTACGATTCATGCCGAACCCTCTCCATGTATCTCGAAATCAATAGAAAATGCAGTAAATTGTATTATACTATGTCTTTTCCCGCCTTGCAACCCCCATTCAAAAGGAATTGCATTCCATCTTTCCGTCTACCCGGCCAGAAGGGCAGCGCATAGGCACAGGAGAACCAATGCAGCCCCGTTGGCCGCAGTGAACAGCAGCAGATAGCGCCCCGGCCTGGCCCCCGGCGTACGCAGGTAGACCTTAAGCGAGATGAGGCTGGCCAGCGAGGCAATGGGGGTCCCCAACCCGCCCAGGTTGGAGCCCACCAGAAGGCCGCGCCAGTCCGCTGTAAATCCGGACAGGAGCACTGCTGCCGGAACGTTGCTGATGATCTGGCTGGTCAGGCCGGTGGTCAGCGCCGTGTGGCCTTCCATCAAGGAGGCCAGGGCGGCATGTACCGGGCCGCAGGCCCCGATGTTTCCGGCAAACAGGAAGAAGCAGAAAAAGGTAGCAAGCAGGCCATAGTCCACCCTGCGAAACAATCCCCGGTCAAAGAGCAGCAGACCGCCCGCCACCACGGCCAACAGCGCCGGATAGGGCAGCACCCGGAATACCGACAGCAGGCAGAGCACAAACAGGCCTGCCATCAGCCCCAGACGGCCCGGCCTTCGAAGCTCCGCCTGTTCCTGAAACCGGACCTGAATTCCCTCATCCCGGACACACAGGAGGGATGCGGCCGTCAGCACAGCCAGGCTGACCAGGGTCAGCGGAAGCATGGTCCCAAAAAACTGTTCCGCCGTCAATTCGTAGTCGGCATAAAGATAGAGATTCTGCGGATTACCCACCGGGGTAGCCATGCTCCCAAGGTTGGCGGCCATGGTCTGGAGCACCACAAGGGGGGCCAGGTATTCCGTCCGTCCGATCAGCCCCAGCACCAGAACCGCAAATGGAACAAAGGTGATGAGCGCCACATCGTTGGTCACCACCATGGACACAAAGAAAGGCAGCAGCACTAGGGCAAGGCTGACCAGGCGCATCCGCCGCTCCCCCGCCAGCAACCGCTGGGCCAGCACTGCAAAAACACCGCACTCCTGCAGTCCCGCCACCACCGCCATCAGGCAGAACAGAAGGGTGAGTACCCGCCAGTCAATATAGTTCAGATAGGCCGGCGAGGGCGGATTGAGAAGCGTGGAAGCGGCCGCGCAAACCGCCGCGATACAGAGTACCGGCTCCTTCCGCAGCAGGGCCAGCCACCTCCCCTTCTTCTCCTGAACCATCCATTCATCCCCTTCCAAGTGCAAAGAAAAAGCCACCCCGGCGGGTGGCCTTTCTCTCATGTTCGACAGCCGAATGCCATACATTAGTTTACTCGCTTCCCGCTCTGTGGTCAAGAGCAAAGCGGCCCGCCGCCCCGCTCTTTCACGAGTGCCGGAAGTCCTCCACCACGTCGGCCAGATGTACCGGTGACAATCCCGCGCTGTTGCAGCATTCGGCCAGCCGGTTTACCTCCTGGAAGTCCGTGGATATCCGTCCCACGCAAATGCCATTCGTCCCCCGAATTCCGTACATCTGCGGGTGGGAGGCCACATCCAGGAATACACAATACGTCTTGTGGTTGTTTCTCATGTAAGCTCTCTCCTCATTCCTAATACTTTTCGGTGATAAACGACTGAATTCGACCAGGTTCTCTCCTTTGCCGTGGTATACTAACCGTTGCCCCTTTCAAGGTCAGTGTTTTTCGACCATCCCCCTATCTTGTATTTCCTTCCGTGCTAATCCCTATATTATGTATTTCGAGAGGAATGTCAATACAATCCGGTTATTTTGACTGGTTCACCGGATTTTTTTACCACATCCGGTTAACTCATGTTCGTACAGGAGGGGTGTTCCATGTCCATGACCGAAAAACTGGCCTACATCAAGAAGCTGCGCCACTTGACCACGGAGGAGATCGCACAGCAGTCAGGCGTTCCGCTGGGGACTCTGAACAAAATCTTTTCCGGTCAAACCAAAAATCCAGCCGTCGGGCCTGTGGACAAGATCACTCAGGTCCTGCGCATTCCCATACACTACCTTTTAGATGACGAGCTTCCGATTGAATACCATGTCAGCACCTCCACGGACGATGGGATTTTACTGCTCTCCTCAGAGGAAATTCAATTTCTCATGAAATACCGGGATCTGGAGCCTCACAGCAAGCGGGCGGTGGATACCATGACCGAACTTCTCAATATGCCGCCTGGCCGGTTGGCAGGAAATCTGCCGGTCAAGCGGACCTTTTGCTATGTAACCGCTCCTCCCGGGGACTCCAACCCATTGGGTGACTCCTTTTTTCTGCGGCCTGTACTGATCCCCGAGACAGATGCCGCCGCCCGTGAGGCAGACTTTGCCGTTCTGCTCACCAACGGCAGTATGGAGCCGCTCTACTCCGCCGGAACCATTCTGCTCTGCAAAAGGGAGCATGCCTCCCGCCAGGAATATGGCCTGTTTCTTCTCAATCAGGAGGCGTTCATTCGCCGCCTGTACTATAAACGGGGCATCACCAAACTGGTCGCCCCTAATCTGAACTTCAAAGACATTATCATCCATGAGAACGACTCTCTGAAGTGTATTGGTACTATCACTGGCATCGCACACGGATGCCGGTGGGAATAGCCGGGTCCACAGCCCAATTCGGGCTGTGGACCCGTTCTGTTTACGCCCATTTTCTGAGCCCGTCTCTCAAAATTTACATTTTAACTCTTGACACTTTCGCTGCGTCGGCTACTATATGGAAGGAGGAAGCTATGGACTTTACATAAGGGGATGTCGTGCGATGAATAAGAAAAAGTGGATCAAACGCCTGCTGATCACCTTGGCCGTTCTGCTCTGCGGCTTTGCCATTTTTGAAATCATCGTCCATGTGCTGATGGACTCTGAGATGAGCAGCCGGGACGATTGGAACATCCAGTTGGGAGAGCGTATGTATACCAGTGAGGAGCGGGGCGTTTCCCTCTACTCCGCCCCCTGCGAGGCCAGCATTCCCGTCTCCCGGATGGTGCCGGATGAGTATGAGGAGGACGGCTTCACCTACTACGACGAGTCGGTTCAGCACCGGCTGGGGCAGGAGCTGATGGAACTGGTACAGCAACAGGGGAACGCCGCCATCGACGCGCCGCTGGCCCTCCTTAATCCTTTTGGAACCGGGAGCAACGGGCTCCTCCTCGCCTTCCAGACGGACCGGAAAAGCGAAATCCGCTATACCATCCACACCACCAGCGCAGAACTGCCTGACTATACCGCCACAGCGCAGGGCTTGGGGGACAAGCAGTTCAGCAGGAAGCACTGCTTCCTGCTGGTGGGTCTCGTCCCGGGCGAGACCCAGGAGGTGACACTGGAGGCCATAGGCGAGTGGGGCAAGGTACAGGAGCGCGCCACCTTCACCATTGAGATGCCCCCCTCCAGCTCCGGCTATGACAGCCGGCTTACATACACCGACGGGGACAGCGCCGCCGCACTGAGCGACGGCCTCTTCTACGCCACCGGACTGGGCGATTATTACGGCTACACCTTCTTCTTTGATAACTCCGGCGTGCTGCGCTATGAGATGGTACTGGAGGGCTTCCACTCCGACCGTTTCCTCTACACCGACATGGGACTCTACACCTGCGTCAGCAGCCGAAAAATCGCGTTGCTGACCCCCATTGGTCAGGCTATCCGCATCTATGACCTGGGCCAGTATGAGCTGCACCACGACATCAACTGGGGGCCGGACGGCACCATTCTGGCCCTGGTCAACGACACGGAACAAGACACCGTGATGGATGTGGTTGTCGAGTTGGACCCCGAAACCGGCGCTGTTACCGAGCTCGTGGATTTCTCCACGCTGATGGACGGCTATTACGGCACCATGACCCATCCCGTTCCCCTCACCGGCTCCTCCTTCTGGCAGGCCGGCGAGGACGACTGGCTCCACCTCAACTCCGTTCAATACAGGCAGGCGGACGACAGCATCCTGGTCAGCTCCCGGGAGACCTCCACCATTGTGCAGGTATCCGGCGTCCACAGCACACCAACCCTCACCGCCCTGATCGGCGATCCCGCCTTCTGGGCGGGGACGGAGTATGAGTCGCTCTCCTATCAGCCCCAAGGGGATTTTGTCCCCCAGTACGGCCAGCATGACGTGGAGCTGGTTGAGGATGACAGCCTGCCGGAGGGACAATACCTTCTGCGCATGTACGACAACAACTATTGGAGTCTGAGCACCCGGGACGACTACGAGCCTGAGCTGCCCGACAGTGTTGGAACCAGCCTCACAGGTGGGTCTGGAATCCACTCCTATGTGACCTATTATCTGGTGGACTCCAACGCCAAAACCTTCTCTCTGGCCAAGCAGTTTCCCGTCACCTATTCCAGCATCGTTTCAAACGCCCAGTCCTTTGACGGCAATTATGTGGTCAACAGCGGTGTGGCCCATGAATTTGGCGAGTATGACAGCGAAGGCAACCTGATCCGCGCCTTCTCCTACGACTGTATGATGAATGGCTACCGTGTCATGAAGGGTGACTTTGAGGGCTTTTGGTTCCGGGAGGCGTCATAAACAGGCAACAGACAAGGGAGCGCCGCAGATTATTCTGCGGCCCTCCCCGTTTTTTGCTCATCCATCATCTGGTGCAGGCAGGCCAGCGCGTCGGACAGGCCGCCGATTTCGTCAATCAGTCCCAGGCGCACCGCCTCCTCCCCGTAGATCACGCTGCCAACATCCGCGGCCAGCTCCCCGGTTTGGAGCATCAGCCGGGTGAAGTCCTCCCGTTTTACACGGCTGTTCCGGGTGACAAACTGAATAATCCGCTCCTGGATGCGCGCAAAGTAGTTGAAGGTCTGGGATACCGCGATCACCAGGCCGTTCAGCCGCACCGGGTGGATGGTCATGGCCGCCGACGGGGCGATAAAGGACCTCTTGGCCGACACCGCCAGAGGCACGCCGATGGAATGCCCGCCCCCCAGCACCAGGGAGACGGTGGGCTTGGACATGGAGGCGATCAGCTCGGCGATACCCAGGCCCGCCTCGATGTCGCCCCCCACGGTGTTGAGCAGCACCAGCAGGCCGTCCACCTCGTCGCTCTCCTCAATGGCCGCCAGCAGGGGCATGACGTGCTCATATTTGGTGGTCTTGGCCGAGGAGGGCAGAACCTGGTGGCCCTCGATCTGTCCTACAATGGTCAGGGTGTGGATGGTCCCCCGCTCCGTCCGGATGGTGGAGGAGCCCATATCCACGATCTGCTGCTGGCGCTGGTCGCCGCCCTCCTCGCTTCCGGTCTCCGCAGTCTGCTTCGTCTCATCCATGCCCATACCCTCCCAAAATGTCGTTTGGATTCAGTATGAGCCGGCGGGGGCAATTTTATGCAACCGCCGCAGCGCGCCTTACTCCGGAAGCCGGTCCAGCCAGCACCCCGGCCCAGCGGTACCGTCCTGGTTCATCGGCAGATAGCGCTGGCCGATCGCGATGCCTGTTACCTCCCTCGGATCGATGGCTCTCGGGAAATACCATACGATATCCTCACCCCAGCGGTCCTTGTTTCCAGGAGCGTAATAGGTCAGGGTGTCCTCCTCCGTGAAAAAATATGTACTTCTCTGTCGCTGCGGTCAGGGTATCCAGCCGCTCTCCGGTCAGAAGTTCCCACGGAAGAGGTGCGAAAAATGGCTCCACCGAGGGGAGAATGCGGGAAAATTCTACTGTATAGACATCCCCCGTCTCCATCTGGCACGGAGCGATATCGTCCAGCGCGAGGGCAAACAGTGCCGTATCGGCTTCCGCGTCGTAGGCAATACAGGGATCGCGGTAGGATTCCAGGGCAGCACTTTCGTGCAGCCGCTCCCCCGCCAGATCCTCCGCCTCCAGGTATGCAGTGCCCCCATTCTTATCCGCCAAAACCCGCACTACCCGCAGCTCGATGCCCTGGTCCGTAGCCGACACCCCCTCTACCTCCTGAGCGTAGGGTTCAAAGCTGCCGAGGAATTGGACCAGCGTTTCCCGTAGAGGGGGTGAGACTGCGACGGCGGTCACGGCCAGAGCGGCGCAGATAGCCGCCGCCATAAGGCCGGTGCGCAGCGGACGGCGGCGGTTTTCTCTCTCCGTCATGCGCCCCGCCGCGGCCAAAATTGCCTCCCGCCGCTCCATACTCAGGTGAAGCTCCGAGAGCACCGTCTCCAGCTCGGCGTGCATGCTCTGCTTATTCCTGCTCATAGTACCACCCCTTCAGACGTTCCTTCAGCAGTCCCCGGGCCCGTGAGAGCCGTACCGTCACGGTGGAGACCGGAACGTGTAGCCTCTGGGCGATCTCCCAGGCCTTCCACTCCTGGTAATAGTAAAGGATGATCACTTCCCGGTATTTTGGCGGGAGGGCCTGTATAGCCCGCACCAGGGTATCGTCCGGCGGTTCCGGTCCCTCCATGTGCAGGCTGTCCAGGCTCTCCTGCAGCGCCCGCAGAAGCCTCCACGGGCTCCTGAGCTGGCGCTTACACCCATTGATAGCGATACGCACCAGCCACGTCTCCACGGCACAGTCTCCTCGAAACCCCGGCCAAGCCCTCAGCGCACGAAGGAAGGTGTCCTGCACCGCGTCCTCCGCTTGGCTCCGGTCTCCCAGATAGAGCGTGCACAGCCGCAGGAGGTGGTCGCCGTGTTCCTCCAACAGGCCGGCCAGATCCATGGATTCCCTGCGCACCGAGGTCAAAGGCTTTTCCATATCCCCGCCCCCCTTCTTCTTTCCTGTCTATTAGACCATGTTCCTCCCTCCTTTGCTACAAAAACTTTTCCTACTCTTCATCCGTACTAGAACCGGACGGCAACAGGCTGGCATGCAGGATTGCGAGCAGTTGCGCCGTACACGGCTTTTGGGAGAGTTCCCGGCGGGCCAGAGTCTCCAAAAGCGGCCGGTTTGAATTCCAAATCACACGGCCCACGGTACGGATATCCCGCTCCACTGCCTTCCAGTTCGTTCCGTATTGCTTTGCTACATCCGGGTAGAGCCATTTTGTCACCAGCAGCAGACGCTCCGGCTCCTCTGCACAGAGCTGGAGCGCCCGTACCAGATAAGAAAATCCGGTATAGTTGGCCGTTGCGCCCAGCCGATACAGCAGATGATATGCGTCCTCCGAATGAATTTTCATACTGTCCCTCCCCCATCAGGCGTGTCGCGCTTCCTCACCATCGCAGAGCGCCCGCGATTCTTCCCGAGATTTCTGTCCTCCTTCGGAGAGCTGCAGAAGCGTGGAGAGCTCCATTCCCAGTATGGCCGCCACCCGATCCAGGGCGCGAAGCGTAGGGTTTGCACGGCCGTGCTCGATCCTGCGCAGATAGGTCACGCTCATCTCCGCCTCCAACGCCAACTTTTCCTGTGTCAGCCCCTTTCTCTCACGCAGTACAACAATGATTCTACCGATTTCTACAAAGTTCAACATAAAATCCCTCCTATTTCCATAGCATAGGAGAGATCACCAGATTTGACCAGATTATATAGTATCGGTTTCTCTTTTTTTAGTTTTAACTTTCTTTTTGCCGTAAAGCAAGCGCACCTGCGGTCATCCCGCAGGTGCGCTTGCTTCCTATGCAAATTTACTTCTCGTAGAACGCCTTGATTCCCTTGTAGGTCATATAGCAGTCCAGCTTACCCACTGTCTCGAAGGGGGCGTGCATGCTCAGCACGGGCACACCCGCGTCGATGGTGTCGATGTCGCGCTCGGCCATATAGCAGGCCACGGTGCCGCCGCCGCCGGCGTCCACCTTGCCCAGCTCAGCCATCTGCCACACCACGCCGGCCTCGTCCAGCACCCTGCGGATATAGGCCACCACCTCGGCAGAGGCGTCGGAGGCGCCCGACTTACCGCGGGAACCGGTGTACTTGCACAGGCCGATGCCGTAGTTCACCCGGGCGCTGTTGCGCTTCTCATAGACCTCGGCGAAGTTGGGGTCGTAGGCCGCGGTCACATCGGCGGACAGGCAGAAGGACTTCTCGTAGCAGGCCTTCAGCGGCACCCGTTGGGCGTCGCACAGGTCGCTGACAAAGGTATCAAAGGCTGCGGATTTCATGCCGCTGACGCCGGCCGAGCCGATCTCCTCCTTGTCCGCCAGCATACAGACGGCGGTCTTACCAGGGGTGCCCAGGGCCAGAAGGGCCGCCAGACAGGCAAAGCCGCACACCCGGTCGTCGTGGCCGTAGGCACCGATCAGGGAGCGGTCGAAGCCGATGTCGGCAGCCTTGAAAGCGGGCACCACCTCCAGCTCGGCGGAGATGAAATCCTCCTCCACGATGTGGTACTTCTGGTTCAGGTAGTCCATGACGGCCAGCTTCACCCGGTCGGAGCCCTCGTCGTCCTTAAAGGGGCGGCTGCCGATGAGCAGGTTCAGGCTTTCGCCGGGGATGGCCTCGCCCAGGGGCTTCTTGGACTGCTCCATGCCCAGGTGGGGCAGCAAATCGTCAATGGTGAACTGGGGGTCCTCCGGCGCGCCGCCGATGGACACGGCCACGGTGGAGCCGTCCTTCAGGGCCACCACGCCCCGGAGCTCCAGGGGGATGGTCACCCACTGGTATTTGCGGATGCCGCCGTAATAGTGGGTCTTGAAAAAGGCCAGCTCTGCGTCCTCATAGAGAGGGTTGGGCTTGAGATCTAGCCGGGGGGAGTCGATATGGGCCGCGCCGATGTTGACGCCCTCGCTGAGGGGTCTGGTGCCCACCACGGCCAGCATCAAGGCCTTGCCCCGGTTGATCCGGTACAGCTTGTCGCCAGGATTGACCGCCATGCCGCGGGTGAAGGGCTTGAAGCCCTTAGCCTCCGCCAGGCGCACCGCCTCGGTTACGCACTCCCGCTCCGTCTTGCCTGCGTCCAAAAACTTCTTGTAGTCCTCACAATAGGACTTCATATCCGCCTCGTCCTGGGCGCTCAGGCGGTCGTAGCCGTTCTTGGGCTGGTAGAGCAGCGCCTCGCGCCGCAGCTCTCCCGCCGTCTTCTGCTTCTCTTCCATTTGAATTCCTCCTTCGTCTAGTTCCGATTGCTCAGTATCTGCTCAAACAGTTGCTTGGCACGGGCCTGAAAGGCCTCCGGCGTGTCGTCCGCCCGGTTTTCCAGGAGATAATCGCAGTGGGTGCGGAAAAAGCCGTCCCCCTGCTGGGCCTCCACCCGCTTCCGGGCGTAGTCCTCCGAAATCCCCTCCCGGGCCATGATCCGCCGGATGCGCAGTTCCCTGGGGGCCAGTATGCCCACTATCGCGCCACAGGTCTCCCCCAGGCCGCTCTCAATGAGGGCGATGGCGTCGATGGCCACGGCGCTCCGCCCCTGCTCCTCCGCCCCGGCGGCCTGCCGGTCGATCTCGGCCAGGATGAAGCGGTGGGTGATGGCGTTCAGCTCGGCCAGGGCCGCCGGATCGCCGAATACCACCCCGCCCAGGGCCTTGCGGTTGACACGGCCCTCCCCGTCCAGAATGGAAGGGCCAAACCGGGCGGTCAGCTCCGCCCGCAGGGTGGCGCTGGACTCCAGCAGGGCGTGGTACACCGCATCCGCGTCGATGATATGGGCGTCCAGCTCCGCCAGGGCCTGGAGCGCGGTGGTCTTCCCCGCCCCGGTGGGGCCGGTGATGCCGATGCGTTTCATGGATGGCTTCGCCTCCGTGGTTCAGTATAGCATATCTCGTTCCGGGTTTGTTATGTATTTGTAAATTTCCACCGCAGGAGAGGCTTCACTCCGCCCGCACGATGTGGAAGCCGGCGGCCTTGTTCAGCCGGTTGGCCACCGCCAGGCCGATACCGGCGGCGGCGGGACACTGGGCCCAGATGTGGGACACGCCGGTGCCGTCGAACCAGCGCAGGGCCTCAAAGACCCGGCGGGCCTGCTCCGGCACGTCGGTGCTGGGCCCCAGCTGCTCCAGCGGGTGGCCGGCAAACAGCCCGGCGTATTCGTCGAAGCAGATCACCCCGTCTCCGGGGGCCATGTGGGCCTGGATGTAGCGGGCCGCCGCCGCCGGGGCCCCCTGCACCACGGTCACCGGGGCCTTGGGGGCGTAGTGGCGGTACTTCATGCCGGGAGCCCGGGGCTGCTCCCCCGCGCCCATGAGCCGGGTCACCGCAGGATCAACCGCCACCTCACCCAGCGCGTCCCGGAGCTGTTCCAGGGTGACGCCGCCGGGGCGCAGAAGCCGTGGGGGCATTACCGTCAGATCCACGATGGTGGACTCCACCCCCACCGCGCAGGGTCCCCCGTCCACGATGCCGTCAATTTTTCCGTCCATATCCTCCAGCATGTCCGCCATGTTGGTGGGGCTGGGCCGGCCGGAGGTATTGCCCGACGGGGCGGCCACCGGCACGTCGGCGGCCGCCAGAATGGCCCGGCAAACCGGGTGGGCCGGACAGCGCATCCCCACGGTGTCCAGCCCGGCGGTCACCACGTCGGGCACCACGCGTTTCCGCCGGAGCACCATGGTCAGCGGCCCCGGCCAGAAGCGCTCCGCCAGGGCGTAGGCCGTGTCCGGAATGTCCACGCAGTAGCGTTCCAGCCAGTCCGCCGAGGGGATGTGCAGAATCAGCGGGTTGTCCTGGGGCCGCCCCTTGGCCGCGAAGATGTGGCCCACGGCGTCCGGGTTCAGGCCATTGGCCCCCAGGCCGTACACCGTCTCTGTGGGGATGCCCAGCAGGCCGCCCCGGCGGAGAATCTCCGCCGCCTCCGCCGTGTCCCGCGGCTGTAGTCTTTGTGTGTGCAATGTGCTCACCTTCCCGATGGTTCAGCTTCTCCCGATGGAACTGCCGATGTGCTTTTCCTTCCGCCACTGGGGCGGGGGCCCATCGTCCGCCCAGTACTCATCTAAGCGGGTGATCCTGTCCTCCGCGAAACGGAAAAAAGACACCGCATGAAAACGGGCGCTCCTGTCCTTCGGCCACACCGCTGTGACCGAAACACAGCCGTCCTCCGTCCATTCCGCACGCTCCACCGCGCCCTCCCAGTCCCCTGGGTACTCACAGTTGGCCCGAATGTATTCCTCCGCCGTGAAGCGCTCGTCCGTGCAGTGCCAATACACCTCTGCTTCCGGCGCGAACCACTCCCGCAGGGCTGCGGCATCCTGCCGCGCCACGTCCGCCCAAAAGCGGGACAGACGCTCCCACAGCGCGGCATCTTCCCTGCTCAAAAACGAACTCCCCTTCCATGCCGAACCCGGGCACTCCGTCGTGCGCTTCCCTCCACGATGGTCAGCACGCCCGCGGCCAGCAGGGCCGCGCCAGAGACAATCTGTAAAATGCCGATGGCTTTTTTCATAAAAATACCCTCCCCTGCTTATTCGTAGATGCCCACCGGCGTCCCGGCCAGCTCGATGGTGGTGTCCGGGGCGAACCGGGCCTTTTGCAGATAACCCTTCACGGTGAGAATACCGTACTTGGGGTTCACCTTCTCGTCCTCCAGCTCCAGCTCCAGATAGTCCGCCCCTGAGCCGGTCAGCCAGCCGTCGTCCTCCAGCAGCTCCGCCAGGTCGGACTTCACCATATCCAGGGTCAGCTTCTCCGGCAGGGCGGTAAAGTGAATGATCAATTCCACGCTTTCTTACTCCTTTTCTCAGCCTTGTGCGCTGTTTTTTGGCCGTCCCCGCCTTAGCCGTCCTGCTCCCGAGCCCTCAGCCGCTCCGCCTGGTCGGCGGTCACCAGCGCGTCGATAATCTCATCCAGATCGCCGTCCATGACGCTCTCCAGCCGGTACAGGGTCAGCCCGATACGGTGGTCGGTCAGCCGCCCCTGGGGGAAGTTGTAGGTGCGGATACGCTCGTTGCGCATGCCGGTGCCCACCTGGCTGCGGCGCTCCGCCGTCACCGCCTCCTCCTGCTCCCGCACCTTCTCCTCGTACAGGCGGGAGCGCAGGATCTGCATGGCCCGGTCCCGGTTCTGGAACTGGCTGCGCTCCTGCTGGCACTCCACCACCGTGCCGGTGGGCTTGTGGATGAGCCGCACGGCGGAGGAGGTCTTGTTGATGTGCTGGCCGCCCGCGCCGGAGGAGCGGAAAACCTGCATCTCGATGTCCGCCGGGTTGAGCTCGAAGTCCACCTCGTCCACCTCGGGCAGCACCGCCACCGTGGCGGTGGAGGTGTGGATACGCCCGCCCGACTCGGTCTCAGGCACCCGCTGCACCCGGTGGACGCCGCTCTCGAATTTCAGACGGGACCAGGCCCCGTCTCCCTCGATTGTAAAGCAGATTTCCTTCACGCCGCCCAGCTCCGTCTCGTTGACCGAGTCCACCTCCACGTGCCAGCGGCGGGCGTCGGCGTACATGGAGTACATGCGGAACAGGGAGTGGGCAAACAGGGCCGCCTCCTCCCCGCCCACTCCGGCGCGGATCTCCACGATGACGCTCTTGTCGTCGTTGGGGTCCCGGGGCAGAAGCAGCACCTTGATCTCCTCCTCCAGCCGGGCCAGCTCCTCCCTGGCCTGCTGGTACTCCTCCTGGGCCAGCTCCTTCATATCCGGGTCGCCCATCAGGGCCTCGGCATCCTCCAGATCCTGCCGGCGGCGCTGGTAGGCCCGGTAGGCCATGACCACTGGCTCCAGCTCCCGCTGCTCCTTGTTGAGTCTGGCCACCAGTGCGGGATCTTCATAGGTCTCCGGCGCGCTCAGCCGGGCCTCCACATCGGCATAGTGGAGATCCAGGGCGCGCAGCTTTTCCATCATTTCCAAGTCATATCACCTGTCAAACAAAAAGGACTTTACCAGTGCAAAGGGTTCCCGAATATACATCTTCAGCCGGGACGGCACATGGGTGCAGGGGGCCGCCAGGGTGGACAGCTCTCCCGCTCCGCCGGAGGCGCGCTCCCACAGCATACGCGCCCGGGTGAGGTGGAAGCCGCTGGACACCAGCACCACGCCGGCACTCGTGTCCGCCCCCTTCTCCTCCAGCAGCGCCAGGGTATACCGGACGTTCTGCCAGGTGTTGTGGGACTGGTCCTCCTGCCAGATGCGCTCCGGCTCCACGCCGTGCTCCGTCAGGTAGTCGTACATAGCCTGCGCCTCAGTAGTGGGTTCGTCGGGGCCCTGGCCGCCGGAGACCACCACCTGGACGTCCGGGTGCTCCTCTAGGTAATCCAGCGCCTTGTCCAGCCGGTCCTGGAGCAGAATGGACGGCCCCCAGGGCTTCACCTGACAGCCCAGGATGACCATGAGCCTGGGCTCGCCCTGTATGTGGTCATAGGCACCATACATCACCGCGCCGAATAGGGTGCCGAAAGCCAGCGCCCCCGCCAGCAGCAGGGCCAGCACGGCCTTCCGCCACAAGGGCCACCGCTTCCCCTCATAGGGACGGTAGCAGCTCTTCCTTCTCCGGTTCACCCTCGGGCCTCCTCCAGCTCGGCCGCCAGCGTCTCCCACTTCGTGTAAAGCGCGGCGATCTCCTCCTCCAGGGCCTTCTGCTCGTCATAGACCTTCTGCAGCTCCAGATAGTTGGAGGCCACCTCCTCGGCCTTGAGGGTCAGCTCGTATTGCCGCTCCTCCGCCTTGGCCACCGCCCGCTCCGCCGCGGCCACCTGCTTCTCCAGCTCTTTGGTGCCGCCGGGACGGCGGGGCTTTTCCTTTTTCGGCTTCTCCGGTTCCGCCTTGACGGGGACCGCGGCCTGGAGCCGTTTCCGCTCCTGGGCGGCCCGGTACTCCTCAAAGGTCCCCCGGAAATCAATGATCTGTCCGTTCTCCAGCATCCAGATACGGGTGGCAAAGCGGTTGATGAAGTAGCGGTCGTGGGAGACAAAGAGCAGATTGCCCTCGTAGCTCTCCACCGCCTCCTCAATCCACTCCCGGCTGGCCACGTCCAAGTGGTTGGTGGGCTCGTCCAGGATCAGCAGATTGATCTTCTCGTCCATGAGCATGCACAGGCGCAGGCGGCTCTGCTCCCCGCCGGAGAGGGCGGACACGGGCTTGAACACGTCCTCCCCCCGGAAGTTGAAGGCCGCCAGCCGATTGCGGGCCGTCTGGGTGGAGCAGTCCTGGTCGTAGATCATGGTGTCCACCAGATTGCGCTCCGGGTGGGAGAAGCGGATGATCTGGGGCAGGTACCCCACCTTTACAGTCGGTCCCATGCGCAGCTTTCCGGAGTCCGGCTCCTCTTCCCCCAGCAAAATCTTCAGCAGGGTGGACTTGCCGGTGCCGTTGTCGCCCAGCAGGGCAATGCGCTCGCCGCCGATGACCTCCAGGTTCACGTGGTCAAAGAGAGTGCGCCCTTCAAAGGACTTCTTCAGTTCCTTGACGGTGAGCACCTCGTCCCCGCGGAACTCGCGCTCACCGAACTTTACATCCAGCCGGCGCTCCTTGGTGGGCTTGTCGGTGGTGCGGATACGCTCGATGCGCTTCTCCATGGACTGGGCCCGCTTGAAAATCTTGTCGTTGCCCGAGTAGGCCCATACCCGCAGCTGCTCGGCCGCCTTCTCCAGCTGCTCGATCTTGGCCTGCTCCTTCTCGTACTGCTTGAGCTTTTCCTGGTAGCGCCGCTCCTTCTCCACCACATAGAAGCTGTAGTTGCCCGAATAGAACTCCGCCTTGCCGTCGTGAATCTCAATGACCCGCTTGACCACCCGATCCAAAAACCAGCGGTCGTGGGAGATGGCCAGGACGGTGCCCTTGTAGCGATCCAGATACTCCTCCAGCCACTCGGTGGCCCGGAGATCCAAGTGGTTGGTAGGCTCGTCCAGCAGAAGGATGTCGGTGTCCTCCAGAATCAGGCGGGCCAGGTTGACCCGGGTCTTCTCCCCGCCGGAGAGCGAGGAAAAAAGCTGTCCCCGCATGTCCTGGGAAATCTCCAGGCCGTTGCACACCTTGTTCAGCTCCGTCTGGGTGTCATAGCCGCCTCCGGCCTCAAACGCGGCGGAGAGGGCGTCGTACCGCCTGAGAAGGGCGGGGTCGCTGTCCGCCCCCATCTGCTCGGTAAGGCGGAGCATCTCCGCCTCCATGGCGTGGAGCTTATCAAAGGCGGTCTGGAGCACGTCTCCCACCGTATACTCCGGCGGATAGACCGGGATCTGGGAAATAAGCCCTACCCCCTTGCCGGGGGCTATGTGCACCTCGCCCTCGTCCCAATCCAGTTCGCCGGTGAGGATTTTGAACAGTGTGGTCTTGCCGGCGCCGTTTTTGCCCAGCAGGCCCACCCGCTCCCCCTGGTCTACCTGAAAGGTCAGGCCGTCCAGTATCTTTTTGCCTACCTCGAACTCCTTGGACAGGTTCGAGACGGAGATATCAATCATTTGTTTACTCCTGTTGTCCGTTGTGATATAGTGAAAGACGAAATCAAGGAATGGAGGTTTTCCCTATGGACGCCATCCGATGGGAAGGAAATACCCTTTACCTGCTCGACCAGACCAAGCTCCCCGTGACCGAAGTGTGGCTCCCCTATACCGATTACCGGCCAGTGGCCGATGCCATCCGCACCATGGTGGTGCGGGGCGCCCCCGCCATCGGTGTGGCCGCCGCCTATGCCTACTGCCTGGCCGCCCTGGCCGGTGAGGGGCTGGACGAGGCCAAGGAGACACTGGCCGCCAGCCGGCCCACAGCGGTCAACCTGTTCTGGGCCCTGGAGCGCATGGAACGCAAGGCAAAGGAGTGCGGCGGCGCGGCAGAACCGCTGATCGCCGAGGCCAAGGCCATCCACGCCGAGGACGTGGCCATGTGCCGGGCCATGGGGGCCCACGGGGCGGCGGTGGTGCCGGAGCACGCCCGCATCCTCACCCACTGCAACGCCGGGGCCCTGGCCACCGGCGGCTACGGCACGGCACTGGGTGTCATCCGCGCGGCCCATGAAGCTGGTAAAGTAAATATGGTTTACTTTGATGAGACCCGACCGCTCCTCCAGGGAGCCCGCCTGACGGCCTACGAGCTGGTATCCGACCACATCCCCGCCACCCTGATCGCGGACAACATGGCCGCCAGCCTGATGGCCAAGGGGAAGATTGACCTGGCTGTAGTGGGGTGTGACCGCATGGCCGCCAACGGCGACTTTGCCAACAAGATCGGAACCTACTCCGTGGCGGTCAACGCCCATTACCACGGCATTCCTTTTTATGTGGCCCTCCCCTGCTCCACCATCGACCTGTCTCTGGCCGACGGGAGCGGCATCCCCATCGAGGAGCGGGACAGGGACGAGGTGCGCACCCTGTACGGCACCCGCACCGCCCCGGAGTCGGTGGAGGTCTGCAACCCCGCTTTCGACGTGACCCCCCACAGTCTGGTCACCGGCATCATCACCGAGAAGGGGGTCATCTACCCGCCCTTTCAGGAGAATCTGCAAAAGCTGTTTGGATAAAGACGGGCCGATGGGAACACCGGCCCCTGCTGGCCGCCGGGCGGACACCCGGCGGCCCTTTTATGCCTCCCCTGTGATGGTGAGCAGATAATCCACCAGCTCCTCCAGCGCCATGCCGCGGGAGGCCTTGACCAGAATGGTGGCATGGGGCCGCACCACGCCGTCCAGCACCGGCCTGGCCTCCGCCTTTGTGGGGCAGTAATAGCACTCCGGCACGCCGGCGGCCTGGGCCGCGTCATGGATGTGCCTTGCCAGCTCGCCCACCGCCACCAGGCAGTCGATGCCCGCCTTGCCCAGGTAGTCGCCCACGCCGGCGTGGAGGGCGGGGGCCAGGGGCCCCAGCTCGAACATGTCGCCCAGTACGGCTACCTTATACGCTCCCCGGGCACTGGAGAGCACCTCCACCGCCGCCCGCATGGACTGGGGGTTGGCGTTGTAGGTGTCGTTTAGGATGGTGATGTCATCGCCCCGGTGGAGCAGGTTCATACGCATTTTGGTGGGGGCAAAGTGGAGCACGCCGTCGGCAATCTGCGTCTGCGTCAGGCCAAAGTGCTCCCCCACCGCCGCCGCCATCAGCGTGGGGTAGATCATGTGGTCGCCCAGGGCGGGAATCTCCACCCGGAAAGAGTCGTGAGGCGTTTTCACTTCACAGGTCATATGGCTCTTGCCGTCGCTGACCAGCCCCTCCGCCCGGTAGTCCAGCCCCTCTCCGGCGCCCACGCGGGTGAACGCATAGGGGAGCTTCCCCGGCAGGGTGTTCAGCAAGGGATCGTCCCCATTGATGACCACGAAGGCGCCGGACTTGACATGGTGGAAGATCTCGCTCTTGGCCTCCAGGATCTTTTCCCGGGAGCCGAAGTGCTCGATGTGGGAGTCGCCGATGTTGGTCATCAGCACCACGTCGGGCTCCACCAGGGCGGAGAGGTAGTCGATCTCCCCGGCGTGGTTCATGCCCAGCTCCAGCACGGCAATTTCGTGCTCCCCGCTGAGGCGCAGCAGGGTCATGGGCACGCCGATCTCGTTGTTCAGGTTGCCCTCGGTCTTGAGCACCCGGTACTTCTCCCCCAGCACCGCCGCCACCATGTCCTTGGTGGTGGTCTTACCCACCGAGCCCGTCAGGGCCACCACGGGTATGGGGAACTTTTTCTTGTAATACTTGGCCAGATCCCGCAGGGCCCGCTGGGTGGAATCCACCTTGATATAGAACTTGCCCGGCAGATAGCTCTCCCGCTCCCGCTGGGTAAAGCAGCCCGCAGCGCCCCCCTCCAGGGCGGCGTTGATGTAGGCGTGGCCGTCGAATCGCTCCCCCACCAGGGGCACAAACAGGGACCCAGCGTGGATGGTGCGGCTGTCCGTCTCCACCCGTCCCACCATCCGGTTGATATCCCCAAACTCTCCCAGCAGCTTACCGCCGACCGCGTCCATGATTTCACGTATGGTCATCGGCTCCATAATCCGTTTCCGCTCCTTATCTTCCCTGTTTTCGGGCCTCCAGAGAGGCGTGCACAATGCGCTGGCACAGCTCGTTGTAGTCAATGCCCGCCGCCGCGGCCTCCTGGGGCAGCAGGCTGGTGGGTGTCATGCCGGGCAGGGTGTTGATCTCCAGGAACCAGGGCTCCCCGTCCTCCGTGAGGATGAAGTCCGCGCGGGAGTACACCGACAGCCCCAGTGTCTCGTACACCCGCAGGGCCGCGGCCCGCACACGCGCCTCCTCCTCCGGAGTAATCTCCGCCGGGCAGACCTCCAGAGCGGCGCCGGGCTGGTACTTGTTGGCATAGTCGTAAAAGCCCTGCTTGGGGATGATCTCAATAGAGGGCAGGGCTTTATCCTCCAGGATGCCCACCTGGATCTCCCGGCCCCTGATGTACTCCTCCAGCACCGTGCGCCCACCCAGGGCCAGTCCTTCAGTGAGGGACCGGCGCAGCTCCTCCGCCGTGTGGGCGATGGATACACCGATGGAGGAGCCGCTGGCCACCGGCTTGACCACCAGGGGCAAGCGGGCAGTCTCTACCAGTCGGTCGATGTCCGCGGCGGTGTAGGCGACGGTCTTCCAGCCGGGGGTGGACACCACGTCGGCCACCATCCGCTTGGTCAGATCCTTGTCCATGGCGATGGCGCTGCCCAGATAGCCCGCGCCGGTGTAGGGAATTCCCATCAGATCAAAGGCGGCCTGCACCCGCCCGTCCTCGCCGCAGGTGCCGTGGAGGGCCAGGAATACCATGTCGGCCATCCGGCACAACTCCAGCACCCCAGGGCCGAACATGCTGGGGCTGTCCCCCTTCCGGCCGCGCCGCACCTGATCCAGATCCGGAGCCTCGCGGCTGATTTTCTTGTAGGCCTCGGACACAGGCGCGTCAAAAAATGCCTCGTCCACCCCGCCCGTCTCCAGGCCGAAATATAAGTCGATCAGGCCCGCCCGGTGGCCCAGCGCCCGCAGCGCCTCGGTCACCATGGTTCCTGTGGAGAGGGACACATTCCGCTCCGGAGACAGTCCCCCTGCCAGCACAACAATCTTCATAACACACCTCACTCGGGAGTTTGATACAATATGATACGCACTAGTGGTATATTATAGCACGGTTCCGGCCTATTCTCAACCTTCTTTCGAACCTTCCCCGTCCAATTCTTGCAAAAGCACCTCCTCTGTGGTAGAGTAGAGCGTAGAATGAGAGGTGCGCTGTGAAAATCGCGTGGTATGAGCCGCTGTTTTTCCTCTTCTTTGGGGCGTTTCATCTGCACCGTGTCTGGGGGCTGGCGGACCGGGAGGGCTACGCCGCCTTCTGGCTGGGGGTTCTGGCACAAAAGGGTTCCCTCTACTTCGGCCTGATGGGCCTTCTGGCCGTGCTGTGCCTGGCGGGCGTCGCCACCTTCTTTCGGAATTGGGGCCGCAATCCCTGGTGGCGGTGGATCTACCTCTTCGGCGGCAGCTATGTCCTGTTCGATCTCCTTGCCATTGCCGCCGGCCTGTCCTTTTGGCACTCCCTGCTGGCCTGGATGTTTGATGTGACCTCCCCCTGCTGGAATTTTCTCTGGGGCTTTTTCGTCCTGCTGGGCGGCGCCTCGGCCGCCCTGGGTCTCTCGCTTCTGGTGCGCCGCACATAGGCAATGGGCCGGTTCCCTACGGAACCGGCCCATTCTCTCTGTTCAGAGTTCAGAACCAGCCGGCATCCCGGCTGTCCTGCAGCTCCAGCGCGCCGCACAGCAGCTCGGCCGCCTCGCCCCTGGTAAGGGGGGCACTCAGGCCTCCGTCCAGCGACAGTACGCCGCAGGTGGCAAGATTGGCGGCAGACTGGGCCGCCCAGGTGGGAATCCCCTCCTCCGCCAGCGTATCGGCGGACACGTCAGTCACCTGAAGGGCCCGGTCCAGGAGCACCGCCGCCTCTGCCGCGGTGATGGGCTCCTCCGCCTGGAACACTACCTGCCCATCACTGGAGCGGCTGCCCTGCACCAGTCCCGCCTTCAGCGCGGAGGAGACGTAGGGCTTGGCCCAGGTGGGAATCGACACATCGTCGGCAAAGCCGGTGCGCTCTACGTCCTCCAGGGCCTCCATACCGGCGGCGTTCATGGCCATAGCCACAAATTCCCCGCGGGTCACGGCAGCGTCGGGCTGGAAGAAATAGGCCCCACCCATGCACTCGCCCACGAAGATCCCCTCCTCTGCCAGTCGGATGGCAGCCTTATGGGCCGGGTCGCCGTCCATGTCGGCGTAGGTGACCTTGGTATTCGGCTTTTCAATCTTGATCTTAACGGTAGCGGGGTCGGAGGAGTTGCCCACCGCATCCACCGCCACATAGGTGAAGGAGTCCTTGCCAGTCTTGTTTTCATAGGGAGTGTAGACAAATTCGCTGCTGCCGTCCTCCGGCATGGTCACCGCCCCGCGGGCGGGCTTGTTGAGGATATGATACGTGAGCAGATCCCCCTCGGGGTCTACGGCGGAAAACTGGGCAGTCACCGCCACATTTTTGTAGGTGGTGAGCTCCAGGTTTTCCGCTACCGGCGCGCCGTTTGCCTCGGCCAGCAGGTAGAGTTCAACGGTGACGGCATCGCCGCTCCGCCCGTCGGAAAAGACCGGGGTGAACTGGAACTGAGCCTCCAGGCCGGCCGGTGCGGCCAGAGGGGTGAAGCGCAGTCCGTCCACCGCCTCCATAGCAATCACGTCGCCCACCTGGATGCCCTGAGCGCCCAGGGTGAGACAGCCGACCGCGGCATCCGGCAGAGTGGCGATCACAATGCTGTCCAGCTTGCCGGAGCCTTCCACAACGAAGTCCTCCTCGGAAAAGGAAATGGGTTCCGCCGCCGGGCCGTTTTTGGTCATGGCCGCCACGGTTGGGACCGCCTCATCCTTTTGGAAGAAAAAGGCGGATGCAGGCCAGCCAGCGGAGTACAGGACCGCCGCCAGCACTGCCAGCGGCAGAGCGCGGCGCAGAAGGACGCGGTGTTTCAAGACAATTACCTCCTTGTTTGGAAATCATCCGTAGTCTTTGCCAAATCAAGGAGAATATACGGCGGAGGCCATCCAAATCGGACAGCCCCCGTCCACTGGTTCAAATACGGCTCCGATCCCGCAGCCAGCTCGGAAGGGAGCGCATTTTGATACTGGAGATAATGCCCATGGCCGCAAACATGGTGACGATGGAGGTGCCGCCATAGCTGATGAACGGCAGTGTCAGCCCCACAACGGGGAACACATAGAGACACATTCCCACGTTGACTCCAACCTGGGCCAACAGCATCCCTGCGTACCCCATGGCGATGAAAGCGCTTTGAGGCGAGCAGGCCCGCCGCGCCACCCAGATGCAGCGGGCAATGATCGCTCCCAGCAGGAGCAGCAGAACAATACACCCGATCAGGCCGAACTCCTCTCCGCAGACCGCAAAGATCTCGTCGGTGTGCCGGGCGGGCAGGGCAGACTCAGAGAGGCTCTGGGTCTGAATCCCCTTGAGATACCCCATACCGAACAGCCCCCCGCTGCCGATAGCCAGGATGCTGCGGGTCTGCTGAAAGCCCTGTCCCTGAGTCTGTTCGCTGATGGTCTCCGTATTGCCCATAATATGATCGATGACCACGGTGATACGCCGGGCGAAGTACTTGTCGCTGATGTGGGGCCAAATGAGCACGGCCCCTATGACACAAACCACAATGGCCAGCAGGAACCACCGCTTTTTCACCCCGCCCGCCCAGGCCATGATGACAAAGATAAAGGCATAGGTCAGTGCCATACCGAAATCGCCGGAGGTCGCCACAATCAACCCGATCATGACCAGGGTGTGGCCCGCCAACTGGAATACGGAGGAGGGGCGGCTGAGTCCCCGCTCCCGCTGCCGGTTCATCTGCCAGGCCAGCAGCAGTACGAAGGTCAGCTTGGCCAGCTCCGCCGGCTGCAGATTGACCGGAAAGCCGGGAATACTCAGCCAACTGTTGTTGCCTGTCTCATCCGCGCCGATCCCCAGTGGGGTCAGGAGCAGCAAATTGATAAACAGTCCAAACAGAAAGAGCCATTTCCAGGATTTTTCCGTAAACAGCTCAATATCAACCGAGGACATGGCGATATAGACGAACACCCCCAGAACGATACCCACCGCCTGGATCAGCATGCAGCGCAACCCCGCCGAGTGGTTCATATAACGGGTGGCGCTGTAAATCAGCACCATTCCGAAGCCGCTGGCCAGCAGGCAGAGCGTCAGCAACAGCCGGTCGCCCCGGTGTATAAATTCGCGGATCGAATCGGTCAGCCAGTTCAACCACATCCCTCCCTTCCAAAACCGTGCTTAAAATCAATTTAGTTTACCATCTTTTTTGCGTTTGGTAAACGGGTGTGGTATAATATTTAAGCGAATTTTCACATTCGAGGTGTTATATGGAATATATATCCAACTCCCCAGCAGAGACCGAGGCGCTGGGCGAGGCGCTGGCCGCCCGGCTGACGGCGGGGACGGTGGTCGCCTTTACCGGAGATCTCGGGGCGGGAAAGACCGCTTTCACACGGGGACTGGCCCGGGGATTGGGCGTTCCCGACCGGGTCACCAGCCCCACCTTTACCATTGTCAACGAATATGAGGGGGGCCGTCTGCCCCTGTTCCACTTTGACATGTACCGGCTGGGCTCCTCCGACGAGCTGTTCGACATCGGGTGGGAAGACTATCTGGCCCGGGGCGGCGTGTGCGCCGTGGAGTGGAGCGAGATTGTCAGCGACGCGCTGGAGGACGGCGTGCTCCGGGTGGACATACGGCGGGGAGCCGGTGAAGGAGAGCGCATTATTACCATCACGGGAGGGACGGACGCATGAAAATATTGGCCCTGGAGTCCTCCGCCACCGCCTGCTCGGTGGCGCTGTGTGAGGATGAGGCTCTGATTGCCCAGTCCTTCCAGAACAATGGCCTGACCCACTCCCGCACCCTCATGCCCATGGCCGTATCCCTGCTGGACAACTGCGGAACCGCCTTGGACGCGGTGGAGCTCATCGCCGTGGCGGCCGGGCCCGGCTCCTTCACCGGCCTGCGCATCGGTGTCGCCGCCGCCAAGGGGCTGGCCTGGCCGGGGAACAAGCCCTGCGCGGCCTGCTCTACCCTGGAGTCCATGGCCTGGTGTCTGGCCCACCTGGACGGGGAGATCTGTGCAGTCATGGATGCCCGCCGGAACCAGGTCTACAACGCCCGCTTCCGTGCGGCAGGCGGCCGCTTGGAGCGCCTGTGCCCCGACCGGGCCGTGGGCCTGGACGCCCTGGCCGACGAGCTAAAAAAGAGCGGGAATCCGCAATTTCTGGTTGGAGACGGCGCACTTTTATGCTATACTACCCTCAAGGAACTGGGGTTGGACATCCGGCTGGCGCCTCCCCACCTGCGGCACCAGAGTGCCTGGGGGGTTGCCCGGTGTGCACTGGAGCTGACCAGAGCGGGCAGGCTGACCGACGCGGCCGGACTGACGCCCAATTACCACCGGCTCTCCCAAGCGGAACGGGAGCGGCTGGAAAAAGAACAACACAAAGGGGAATCGTGCCATGGACATGGAAAAAGTACACATTTTGGACCACCCTCTGCTGCAGCACAAGCTGTCCATCCTGCGGGATGAGAACACCGGAGTTAAGGACTTCCGTGAGGTGGTCTCAGAGATCGCCACGCTGATGTGCTATGAGGCCACCCGCGACCTGCCCCTGGAGGAGGTGGAGATCAAAACTCCCATCACCACCGCCAAATTCAAAACCATCGCAGGCAAAAAGCTGGCCATTGTCCCCGTTCTGCGGGCTGGCCTGGGTATGGTGGACGGCATCCTGACCCTTATTCCCTCCGCCAAGGTGGGCCATATCGGCCTGTACCGGGACCCCGACACCCTGGAGCCGGTGGAGTACTACTGCAAGATGCCCAACGACATCGCCGAGCGGGAGGTCATCATTCTGGATCCCATGCTGGCAACCGGCGGCTCTGCCTCTGCGGCCATCCAGTTTATCAAAAATTATGAGGTCAAAAATATCAAGCTTATGAACATCATCGCCGCTCCTGAGGGCATTCAGCGGGTCCACCACGACCACCCTGATGTGGATATCTACTGTGCCGCTCTGGACGAGAAGCTCAACGACCATGGCTACATCGTCCCCGGCTTGGGCGACGCCGGTGACCGTATCTTCGGCACCAAGTAAAAAATCCATAAGCATGCGGCGCGGGCAGATGCCCGC